>NZ_JBFAKY010000009.1:0-199628 GCF_040656015.1 Promicromonospora sp. NPDC050249
CCTCGGCGCTGCGGTCGGCGGAGCGGCGGCCGGGGCGGCCGGCGGAGCGGCGGGGGCGGCGCCGGACAAGCGCTCTACCTCGCGGGCATCCCGGCTCAGCCCTTGACCGAGCCGAGCATCACCCCCGAGACGAAGTACCGCTGCACGAACGGGTAGACGCACAGGATCGGGATGATCGTCAGGATCATCGTCACGGACTGGATGTTCGCGTTGATGGCCGCTGTCGTCGTCCCCGCGGCCGCAGCCCCCTCCGACGCCGTGGTGGACGCTCCCGCGATGAGGTTGCGCAGGAAGAGCGTGACCGGGAAGAGCTCCTGCTTGTCGAGGTAGAGGAACGCCGCGAACCAGTCGTTCCAGTACGCGACCGAGTAGAACAGGACCATCGTCGCGATGACGGGCTTCGACAGCGGCAGGACGATCCGGCGGAAGATGCCGAACCAGCCCAGCCCGTCGATCTGCGCGGCCTCCTCGAGCTCCCGGGGCAGGCTCTCGAAGAAGGCCTTCATCACCAGCAGGTTGAACACCGAGATCGCCCCAGGCAGGATCACCGCCCACATGGTGTTCTTCATGCCGAGGGCCGAGATCAGGACGTAGTTCGGGACGATGCCGCCGTTGAAGAACATCGTGAAGACGGCGATCCCGATCAGCACGTTCCGGCCCCGCAGGTGCGGCTTGGAGATCGCGTACGCGAAGGTCGTCGTGAGGACCATCGCGATGGTGGTCCCGAGGAACGTGTACAGGACGGTGTTGCCGTACGCGTTCCAGAAGGTCCCGTTCTGCGCCACGGCCCCGTAGGTGTCCAGGTTGAACCCGACGGGCCACACGCTGACCAGGCCCGCCTTGATCGCGCCGGCGCTGGAGAACGACTGGGCGAGCACGGTGACGAACGGATAGAGCATCACCGCGCAGACCAGCAGGAGCACGACCGTGTTGATCGCCGTGAAGGCGCGGTAGCCCCTGGTGTCGCGCGGGCCGACCGATACCCCCGAGCGCGCCGAGACGGACCGCACGGTCATGGCGTTCTGGGTCACCACAGGCTTGCTCCCGTCAGTCGTCGCGAGATGAGATTCGCCGACAGCACCATGACCAGCCCGATGCAGGCCTGGAAGAGCCCGATCGCCGCCGCGTAGCTGAGGTTGTTGGACACCAGCCCGACGCGGTACAGGTACGTCGAGATGACGTCACCCGTGGAGTAGGTCAGCGGGCTGTAGAGCAGCAGGACCTTCTCGAACCCGACGTTCAGGAACGTCCCGATGTTGAGGATGAGCAGCGTGATCATGGTGGGCCGGATGCCGGGCAGGGTGACGTGCCACGTCTGCCGCCACCGGTTGGCGCCGTCGATCCGGGCCGCCTCGTAGAGCGAGGCGTCGACGGTCGTCAGCGCGGCGAGGTAGAGGATGGTTCCCCAGCCGAGGGTCTGCCACACCTCCGACCCGACGTAGATCACGCGGAACCACTCCGGCCGCTGCAGGAACGGGATCGCTTCCCCGCCCACCGCCTCGGTGATCTGGTTGACGGTGCCCTGCAGCGACAGGAGCTGCATGACCATGCCGGCGACGATCACCACGGAGAGGAAGTGCGGCAGGTAGGAGATCGACTGGACCACCCGCTTGAACGCCCTCTTGCGCACCTCGTTCAGCAGCAGGGCCAGGATGATGGGCAGCGGGAAGCCGACGATCAGCGTGAGCGCCCCGATGGTGACGGTGTTGCCGAACACGTGCCAGAACATCGGGTCGTTGACGAACATCTCGATGTAGAGCAGCCCCACCCATTCCTCGCCGAAGATGCTGCCGCCCGGCCGGAACCGGCGGAACGCGATGACGTTCCCCAGCATCGGGCCGTAGCGGAAGATCAGGAGGAACACGACCGGCAGGACTGCCATCAGGTAGAGGACGCCGTCCCGCCGCCACACGACGCGCCACGGCACCTTCGACCCGTGGCCGCCCGGTCGGCCGTCGGCCTGCGGTCGGGCGACCGCCGGCCGACGGCCGACCACTGGTTCGGCGACCACTATCCGTTGCTCTCGGCGAAGCGCTGGTGGGCGCCGTTGACGAGGTCCAGGTAACCCTGCAGGTTCTGGCCCTCGAGCTCGGCGACGTACGCGTCCCACTCGCTGAGATCGCGCTCGCCGAGGATGAACTTCAGCGTGTTCGTGTTGACGGTGTCCGTGAGCGTCGTCGTCAGGAGCGAGGCCTGCTCGAGCTCCGCCTCGTTCAGGGGTGCGGGCGGGAACGGCTCGCGCGGCGTCCTCGTCGAGAGCACCGAGTCGATGTACTCCACGAACTGCGGCGAGTTGTACGACTCCTTGAGGGCCCTGGACTCGGTGGAGCCCGCGAGAACCTCGTTGGAGAAGCCCAGGTCCTTCGCGATGTCCGTGCCCTCGCCGAAGTTGATGTTGAACGCGTCGAGCGAGTAGCCGGGCTCGAGCGTGAACTTCCCGTCCTCGGACTTGGTGTAGGTCTCGCCCTCGACGCCCCAGCGCAGCATCTCGCGGGCGTCGGGACTGTAGTACAGCCAGTCCAGGAACTGCAGCATGGCGATGAAGTGCGGGTCGTCCTTGGCCTCGGCGTTGACCATGAAGCCGTTCCAGAAGTTGCGCGGCTCGACGACCTGGCCGGCCGGTCCGCCCGGCGGCGCGATCTGGACGACCTCGTGGTTGCCCTTGCCCGCGGTCTCGTCGAGCGCCGTCGAGAACTCCTGCACCGTGCCGTTCGCACCGGAGGCGGCGAAGACCTCACCGGCGGCGAACTTCTCGGTGACGGTCCCGGCGCCGTCGTTGGTGGCGGTGAACGACTCGGGGTCCAGCAGCCCGTCGTCCACCAGGCCGCGGAAGTACGTGACCATCTCCCGGTAACCCTCCGACGTGCCGGCGTAGACGAACTCGCCGGACTCCTCGTCGAAGAACGTGCCGTCGCCGAAGCCCCAGCCGGCCCTGGTCCCGAAGGCGTGCGAGGCGTAGTTGAGCATCGACGCGCCCTCGAAGCCGTCGGCCAGCGGGTAGCTGTCGGGGTACTTGGCCTTGATCTTCTCAAGTCCCGTACGGAGCTCGTCCCAGGTCTCCGGGATGGGCGCACCGACCTCGTCGAACACGTCCTTGCGCACCAGGAGCGTGAAGACCGGCACAGAGACCTCCTGCAGGCCGGGCATCATGTAGTACTTGCCGTCCGCCTGGCGCAGGTTGTCGATCATCGCGCGCAGGTCCCACTCCTCCACGTACTTCTGGAAGTTGGGCATGTACTCCTCGTAGTCGCTGAGCGGCAGCACGGCGCCCGACGCCGCGAAGCTCCGCTCCTCGCCCGTGTAGACGAGCGGGATGATGTACGGCGCGTCACCGGCGCTGAGCAGGAGGCTGCGCTTCTCCACCGCGTCGCTGAACGGGATGTTGGTCAGGTCGAGGGAGACGTTCGTCCGCTCCTCGATCTCGTCGAAGAGCTGCCAGGAGTCCTTGATCGGGGACTCGGGCCAGTCCGTCCAGAGCATGGAGAAGTTCACCGGCTCCGTGGCCTTGAACTGCTGGTCTGCCTCGAAGGTCTCCATGGAGCCTGCGGTCTGCTCGAGGCCGTCGACCTCACCGTCTCCACCGGCGTCCGCCGTGCACGCCGCCAGGGCGACCAGCACGGTGGCGCCGACGACCGCCGTCATGCGCCGGCCTGCGCGGCGCGCTCGTCGGGATCTCATGTCACGAGTCATGTCTCTCCTCATTGAGAATCATTGAGAACTGAGCCCGAGCGTCGTTACCCGGGCGTCACCTGCGACGGTCACCCTCGACCGAAACCGTTTTCGACTGGCGAATTTTAGCGTTAAACTAGGCCAGAGCAGGGCGCCCGTCAACCCCCTGGTCCAGCCCTGGAGGTATCAGCAGATGGTCACGATGAGCGACGTCGCCCGCGAGGCCGGCGTCTCGATGATGACCGTGTCGAACGTGCTCAACGGCCACCGTCGCGTCGTCGCACCCACACGCGACCGGGTCTTGACGGCGATCGAGAAGCTCGGGTACGAGGTCAACCTCACGGCGAGACACCTGCGGTCGGGCCGCACCGACACGATCGCCCTGATCGTGCCCAGCTTCCACGACTACTTCAGCGAGGTCGCTGACCGGATCGCGCCCATCGTGGAGGCGAGCGGCCGCCATCTCGTCCTCGAACGCACCGGCGCGCGGCCCGAGAGCGAGATCGAGTCGTTGAGCATCGCACGCCTGCAGATGTACGACGGCGTGGTCCTCTCCGTGGCCGGGCTGGACCGGGAGCGGCTGGAGAGCGTCAGGACCAGGGCGCCGATCGTCCTCCTCGGTGAGCGGGAGGTCCCCGCGCGGTTCGATCACGTCCGGCTCGCGAACGAGGAGGGCGCCCGGCTCGCCACGGCGCACATGCTCGCCCGAGGCTCACGCAGGATCCTCGTGCTCGGCGGCGCCCCGGGCGAGACCTCGGGCATGGCCTCGTTGCGACGGGCCGGGTGGGAGGCGGCGCACCGCGCTGCGGGGGTGCCCGCCGACGGCGCGCTCGTCGTCCCCGTGACGACCTACTCCGCACGCGAGTCGCGCGAGGTGCTCGGCGGGCTCCTCGAGGCGGGCCTGCGTGTCGACGGCATCTTCGCGGTGACGGACACCGTCGCGCTCGGGGCGATGGCCGCGCTGGCCGACCGTGGGATCGGCGTCCCCGACGACGTCCAGGTGGTGGGATTCGACGACCTGGACGTCGGGAAGTACCTGTCCCCGGGCCTCACGACGATCGACCCGAACCACGACGAGGTCGCGCGGAGCGCGATCCGGCTGCTCGAACGGCGGATGGCGGGCGACGACGACCCGCCGGAACGCGTGGTGGTCCCCGTCCGTCTCGTGGTGCGGGGCTCGACGCGCCCCTAACCTGCCCCGCGGGCGCCGTCCTTCCAGACCTCGGACACCAGCGGCACGCCCGGGCGATAGGCCAGGTAGGTGTGGCTGGGGGCGTCGAGCACGGCGAGGTCGGCGCGGGCCCCGACGCCCAGGTGGCCGACGTCGTCCCGCCGGAGCGCCGCCGCCCCGCCCGCCGTCGCCGACCAGAGGGCCTCGGCGGGGCTCATCCGCATCTCGCGCACCGCGAGCGCCACGACGAACGGCATCGACGAGCTGTAGCCGGAGCCCGGGTTGCAGTCCGTGGCCAGCGCCACCGGCACGCCTGCGGCGAGCAGCCGGCGTGCGTCCGGGTAGGGCGACCGGGTGGAGAACTCGATGGCGGGGAGCAGGGTCGCGACGGTGCCGGGCCCGGCGCCAGCGGCGTCGGGTCCCTGCGACCGGCCGGAGCCCGCGGACCAGGACCCGGCCAGCGCGTCGACGTCGGCGTCGGTCAGGTGGGTGCAGTGGTCGACGCTCGCCGCGCCGACCTCGACCGCGAGCCGGACGCCGGGGCCTGCCGACAGCTGGTTGCCGTGCACCCGGGCGAGCAGCCCGGCCCGCAGGCCTGCCCGCAGCACGTCGCGGGACTCGTCCTCGTCGAACGCGGTGGGCGCGGCGGGCTCGCAGAACACGTCGACCCAGCGGGCGTGGGGCGCGCAGGCGGCGAGCATCGGCCCGGTCACGAGGCGGAGGTAGCCGGGGCGGTCGTCGGCGTACTCGGCGGGGACGGTGTGGGCGCCGAGGTAGGTCGTCTCGGGCGTGAGCTCCCGGGCGATCCGCAGCGTCCGGGCCTCGGTCGCGACGTCCTGGCCGTAGCCGCTCTTGATCTCGACGGTGGTGGTGCCCTGTGCGAGCATCTCCCGGACCAGGGCCTGGCCGCGCGCCCGCAGGGTGTCCTCGCTTGCCGCGCGCGTGGCGGCGACCGTGGTGGCGATGCCGCCGCCCGTGTACGGCTCGCCGGTCATCCGCGCGGCGAACTCCGCGGACCGGTCGCCCGCGAACACCGTGTGCGAGTGGGAGTCGACGAAGCCGGGGATGACGCACCGCCCGCCGAGGTCGACCGCGACGTCCGCCGCAGGCGCGGACGCGGCGGGCCCCGTCCAGGCGATCCGGCCGGCCTCCACGACGACGGCGGCACCCGTCACGACCCCGAGGTCGTCCCCGTGCTCCGGATCGTTCGTGACCAGCTCGCCGATGTTCGTCAGCAGCACGCTCATGCTTCGCTCCCCTGCGTCACGTCCTGGCCGGCGACCGCCCAGACCTCCTCGATCGCGTCCGCGAGCAGGCGCCCGACGTCCCCGGCCCGGTGCTCGCCGCCGCGCACCACCACCTCGCCGCCCGCCACGACGTCGGACACGTCGCCCGCGCCCGCGACCAGCGCGACCTGCGCCGGGTCGGTCCCCGCCGTGCGCACGGTATCCAGCCGGACCGCCACGAGGTCGGCAGGCGCCCCGACGGCGATCCGTCCGGCGTCCGGCCGCCCGAGCGCGGCATGCCCGGCGGAGGTCGCCAGCTCGATCAGCGTCGCGGGCGGGAACGCGCCCCGCCGTCCCGTCGCGAGGCGTTCGTGCTCCTCGACACCGCGTGCCTCGGCGAGCACGTCGGCGCCGACGTGCTGGTCGGTGCCGACCGACAGCGGGCTGCCCGCCCGTTGCAGCCGCAGGCCGGGGGCGATGCCGTCGGCGAGGTCGCGCTCCGTCGTCGGGCAGAGGCAGACGCCGGTGCCCGAGGCGCCGAGCAGGGTCACGTCGTCGTCGGTCAGGTGGACCGCGTGCACGGCGGTGGTGCCGGGGCCGAGCACACCGGCGTCGTGCAGCAGCCGGGTGGGCGTGACGCCGAACGCCGCGAGCGCGGCCTCGTTCTCCCCGGGCTGCTCCGACAGGTGCACGTGCAGCGGCGCCCCGGCCTGCCGGGCCCAGCGGGCCAGCTCCGCGAGCTCCGGCGGCATGACGGCGCGCACCGAGTGGGCTGCGGCGCCGACGAGCACGCGGTCGTCGTCGGCCCAGGCGGCGCGCAGCGCGTCGACGCGGCGCGCCCAGGCCGCGACCGTGCCGTCGCCGAAGCGCAGCTGCTCGGGCGCGAGCGACTCGTGGCCGTCGGGGCCGAGGCCGCCGTCCAGGTAACAGGTGTCGAGCAGTGTGAGGTGTACTCCGGCGTCCCGGGCGGCGGAGCGCAGGGCCTCGGCCATGACGTTCGGGCCGCCCTCGGACGCCGGGTACGGCGTCCCGTCGGCGCGGTGGTGCACGTAGTGGAACTCGCCGACGGCGGTGGTCCCGCCCAGCGCCATCTCCGCGTACACGGCGCGCGCCAGCCGCTCGTACAGCTCGGGGGTCAGCGCCGTGGCCAGCGCGTACATGCCGGCGCGCCAGGTCCAGAACGACCCGCCGTCGGCGTGCGTCCGCCCGCGCAGGGCACGGTGGAACGCGTGCGAGTGTGCGTTGGCCAGCCCGGGCAGCACGACGCCGCCCAGCCGCACATCGCCACCCGACGCCGGCACACCCGGCTCGACGACGGCGATCCGGCCCTCGTCGACCTCGACCCGCACGGACTCGACGACGCTCCCCGTCGCCCCGCCACCCGAAGACAACCAAGCCCGTTCACACCAGAACCTCATCGGCCCTCCCTATCGAGAACGGGGTCATGGACGGGACCAGCAGGCATGCGATCCATAACCCCGTTCTCGATCGACGCATCGCGGCTGCGAGTGAGCAGGTCTGCCAGGACAGCAGTCAGGGCGCGGACGCCCGCGTCGCAGTCGGCCTCCTCCGCGAGCTCGGCGGGTGAGTGCGAGACGCCGGTCGGGTTGCGCACGAACAGCATCGCTGTCGGCACGCCGGCGGCGGCGAAGATCCCGGCGTCGTGCCCGGCGCCGGTCCCGATCACGGGTGCGGGCAGGTCGGAGCCGGGCCGCCCGACGACGTCGGCGAGCCGCGCCGCGAGCGCCGGGTCGAACACGGTGGCGGGCGTCCACGACTCCTGCACCGGCTCCCATCCCCCGGTCGGCCCGGCCGACCGTAGGGCCGGTCGCTCACTGCGGCCCGGTCCCGCGACCTGCCCTACGTTCGACGCGCCGAACGGTCCCGACAGGGTGGACAGGACCATGCGGACCGCATCCTCGGATTCCGCGCGGGCGTCGATCCAGGCGCGGACCCGGGACGGGATCGCGTTGACGCCGTTCGGCTCGACCTGGACCTTGGCCAGCGTCGCGAGCGCCCCGGCGTCCTCGGCGGCGGCGCGGACGTCGGTGATGAGCCGCGCGAGGTCGAGCATCGGGTCGTGGCGGTGGGCCAGCGGCGTCGTGCCGGCGTGGTTCGCCTCGCCCGCGAGGTCGACGCGCCAGCGACCGTGCGGCCAGATGGCGGCGCCGACGGCGACCGGCGCATCCTCGTCCGCGGGCAGGTCAGCGAGGTAGCGCCCCTGTTCCACGTGGAGCTCGACGAAGACGCCGACCCGCGCGAGGGCTTCGTCGTCGCGCCCGTAGTGCTCGACGCGCACGCCTCTGGCCGAGCCCGTCGAGACCCGTCCCAGCACGTCCGCGAGGCTGTCCCCCGCACCGTCGCGCAGCGCGAGCAGCCGGTCGGCGCCGACAGTCCCGGTCACCGCCCGCGAGCCGAGGCAGGCGAGCCCGAACCGGGCGCCCTCCTCGTCGGAGAAGTTCACGATCCCGAGCGGCCGCCCTGGGCGCACCCCCTCGGCGCGCAAGGCGTCGAGCGCCGCGAACGCGCTCGCCACCCCGAGCGGGCCGTCGAACGCGCCGCCGCCGGGGACGGAGTCGAGGTGGCTGCCCGTCACGACACCGGGTCCGTCGGCGTCCGGGTCGCCCCACCACGCCCACTGGTTCCCGGCGCGGTCGACCACCACGGAGAGCCCCCGCGCGTCGGCCTCGGCGGCGAACCACTCGCGCAGGGTCAGGTCGTGCGCGGTCCACGCG
Organism: Promicromonospora sp. NPDC050249; assembly: GCF_040656015.1. Taxonomy (NCBI): domain Bacteria; kingdom Bacillati; phylum Actinomycetota; class Actinomycetes; order Micrococcales; family Promicromonosporaceae; genus Promicromonospora; species Promicromonospora sp. NPDC050249. Next base: position 8,802 of record NZ_JBFAKY010000009.1, read on the forward strand.
AACCGCTCGTACCCGCCGGACGGCGCCCGCCCGACGCCGGCGATCGCGTCGAGCAGCCGCACGACTCCCGTCACGGCGTCTCCCGCATCGGCACGCGCAGCCCGCCACGCTCGGCGGCCGCGACGGCGTCGTCGTACCCGGCATCGACGTGCCGCAGCACGCCGGTCGCGGGGTCGTTGGCGAGCACCCGGGCCAGCTTCTCGGCAGCCAGCGGCGTGCCGTCCGCCACCGAGACCTGGCCGGAGTGCAGGGACCGCCCCATGCCGACGCCGCCGCCGTGGTGGATCGAGACCCACGTCGCGCCGGAGGCGGTGTTCATCAGGGCGTTGAGCAGGGGCCAGTCGGCGATCGCGTCGGAGCCGTCCGCCATCGACTCCGTCTCCCGATAGGGCGAGGCGACCGAGCCGGAGTCCAGGTGGTCGCGCCCGATGGCGAGCGGCGCGGAGATCTCACCGGACGCGACGAGTTCGTTGAACCGCAGCCCCGCGACGTCGCGCTCGCCGTGCCCGAGCCAGCAGATGCGGGCCGGTAGCCCCTGGAAGGCGACCCGGTCCTGGGCCGCGCGGATCCAGCGGCCCAGGTGGTCGTCGTCGGGGAACAGGTCGAGCACGGCCCTGTCGGTCACGGCGATGTCCTTCGGGTCCCCGGACAGCGCGGCCCAGCGGAACGGGCCCTTGCCCTCGGCGAACAGCGGCCGGATGTAGGCGGGCACGAATCCGGGGAAGTCGAACGCCCGCCCGTACCCGCCCTGGCGTGCCTCGTCGCGGATCGAGTTGCCGTAGTCGAACACCTCGGCGCCCGCGTCCTGGAAGCCGACCATGGCCTCGACGTGCCGGGCCATCGACTCCCGGGCCCGGTCCGTGAACCCTGCGGGATCCTTCTCGGCGAGGTCGGCCCAGTCCTCCAGCGCGACGCCGGACGGCAGGTACGACAGCGGGTCGTGCGCCGACGTCTGGTCCGTGACGATGTCGATCTCGACGCCGCGGCGCAGCAGCTCCGGGACGACGTCGGCCGAGTTGCCGACCACGCCCACCGACAGCGCGCGGCGCTCCTTCTTGGCCGCGAGCGCCAGCTCGACGCCCTCGTCCAGGGACCCAGCGACCACGTCGAGATAGCGGGTCTCGACGCGACGGTGCAGGCGGGCCGGGTCGACGTCGACCACGAGGCAGACGCCGCCGTTGAGCGTGACGGCCAGCGGCTGTGCGCCACCCATGCCGCCGCAGCCGCCGGTCAGCGTGAGCGTTCCGGCCAGGGTCCCGTCGAACCTCTTCGCCGCCACCGCCGCCAGCGTCTCGTAGGTGCCCTGCAGGATCCCCTGCGAGCCGATGTAGATCCACGACCCTGCCGTCATCTGCCCGTACATGGTCAGGCCGAGCTGCTCCAGGCGCCGGAACTCGGGCCAGCTCGCCCAGTCCCCCACGAGGTTCGAGTTGGCGATCAGTACCCGCGGCGCCCACTCGTGCGTCCGCAGCACGCCCACCGGCCGACCCGACTGCACCATCAGCGTCTCGTCCTCGCGCAGGTCCGTCAGCGAGCGGACGATCGCGTGGTAGCTCGGCCAGTCCCGCGCGGCGCGGCCCGTGCCGCCGTAGACGACCAGGTCGTCGGGCCGCTCGGCCACCTCGGGGTCGAGGTTGTTCATCAGCATGCGCAGCGGGGCCTCGGTCTGCCAGCTGCGGGCGGTCAGGGTGGTGCCGCGCGCGGCGCGGACGGCGACGGGGGTGCCCCGGTCGTACGGCTGGTTCATGGTCTGCTCCGGTTCGGTGTCGGTCGGGCTGTCGGTCGAGGCGTCAGTCGAGCTGTCCGACGGCGGACGCTGCTGCCGCCGCGATCTGGCCGGTCGCCACGAGCTGGACCACGTGCTCGATCTCGGGCGCGAGGTAGCGGTCGGGTCCCGGTCCGGGCACGACGGCGCGGACGGCGTCGTGCACCGCGCCCGTACCCGCCGCGGGGGCCTCGGCGCGGAAGTCGAGGGCACGCGTGGCCGTCAGCACCTCGATGGCCAGCACGCGGGTGAGCCCGTCGACCGAGCGGCGGAGCTTGCGGGCGCCGGACCAGCCCATGGACACGTGGTCCTCCTGCATGGCGGAGCTCGGGATCGAGTCCACGCTGGCCGGCGCGGCCAGGCGCTTCAGCTCCGAGACGATCCCTGCGGCCGTGTACTGGGCGATCATGTGCCCGGAGTCGACGCCGGGATCGTGCGCGAGGAACGCGGGCAGCCCCTCGGAGCGGGAGACGTCGAGGAACCGGTCGGTGCGCCGCTCGCTCATGCTCGCCAGGTCGGCGGCGGCGATGGCGAGGAAGTCCAGCACGTAGGCCACGGGGGCGCCGTGGAAGTTGCCGTTCGACTCGACGCGCCCGTCGGCCGTGACCACCGGGTTGTCGATGGCGGAGGCCAGCTCCCGGCCCGCGACAGTGGCCGCGTGCTCCAGGGTGTCGCGGGCGGCACCGTGCACCTGGGGCGCGCAGCGCAGGGAGTAGGCGTCCTGGACGCGGGTGCACGCGGGGTTTCCGTCGTCGTCCAGCTCGCGGTGGCTCGCCATCAGCGGCGAGCCCGCCAGGATGCGGCGCAGGTTCGACGCCGACGCCGCCTGGCCCGGGTGCGGGCGCATGCCGATGAGGTCCTCGGCGAACGGGGCGTCCGACCCGAGGAGGGCCTCGACGCTGAGCGACGCGGCAACGTCCGCCGTGGTGAGGAGACGCCGCAGGTCGTGGATGGCGAGACAGAGCATGCCGAGCATCCCGTCGGTGCCGTTGATGAGGGCGAGCCCCTCCTTCTCGGCGAGCACGAGGGGGGCGATACCGGCCGCCGCAAGTGCTTGAGCGGCGTCGACGGTCTCGCTGGTCGACCCTGTCGAGACCACCCGCACCCGCCCCTCCCCCATCGCGGCAAGCGCGACATGCGCGAGCGGCGCGAGGTCCCCCGAGCACCCGAGCGACCCGTACTCGTGCACCACCGGGGTGATCCCGGCGTTGAGCATCGCGGCGTAGGTCTGCGCCGTCACGGGCCGCGCCCCCGTATGACCGGTGACCAGCGTGGCGAGCCGCAGGAGCTGCAGCGCCCGCACCACCTCGGTCTCGACCTCGGGCCCCGACCCGGCCGCGTGCGACCGCACGAGGCTGAGCTGGAGCTGGGCACGCATCTCAGTGGGGATGTGCCGGCGGGCCAAGGCCCCGAAGCCGGTGGAGACGCCGTAGTGCGGCACGGTGTCGTGCGCCAGGTCGTCGATGACGGCGCGGCTGGTCGCCATCCGCGCCAGGGCTGCCTCGTGGATCTCGACGGACGCGCCGTGGCGGGCGACGGCGACCACCTGGTCGACGGTCAGCGGCGTGCCGTCGAGGACGACGTGCTCGGGCAGGTCGGGGGCAGCAGCCGCGTGGGTGGTCGGCGTCGGTCCCTCGTGGTGCAGGGTGCTCATGCGCTCATAGAACCTCGCCGGCGCCCGGCTGGCGCGGCTGTGACCCCAGATACAGTCTGGGATACGAGACACCGCCGAAGTCCGGCACCCGCAAGGTCGGCAGTTCGTCAGGTGATCGGCAGCCCGGACTACCGATCACCTGACAGATTGCCGACCGCCCGGATCACCTTGGAGAGCTATGGCCGGGAGCAGTGCCGTTCCTGCCGCGCGGAGCACCGCGCGGTTGCTCAGCTTTCTCGCGGCGCAGCCAGGGCCGGTGCCGGCGGGCGCGATCGCGCACGGCATCGGGGTGCCGCGCTCCAGCGTCTACCACCTGCTGTCGGTCCTGCGCGACGAGGGTTTCGTGCGCCACTTCCCCGACGAGCGCCGCTACGGCCTGGGCGTGGCCGCCCTCGGCCTGGGCAGCGCGTACACCCGGCAGGCGCCGCTCACCCGCCTGGCCGCGCCGGTCGTCGCCCGGCTGGTGGAGGCCGCCGGGGAGAACGGGCACCTCGCCGTCCTGAACGGCCGGGAGGTCCTCTACCTGGTCGAGCAGCGGGCGGCGGGACGTCCGCCCCTGGTGACGGACGTCGACGTCCACCTCCCGAGCCACCTCACCGCCAGCGGCCGGGCCGTGCTCGCGCTGCTGCCCCCGGCGCAGGTCCGGGCCCTGTACCCGACGCCGGGGTCGTTCACCGACCTGACCGGCGCCGGCCCGCGCACTCTGCGGGAGCTACGGACGGTGCTGCGTGAGGCCCGGGCCCGCGGCTTCGCGGTGGAGGACGGCGAGGTGACGGCCGGTTTCGCGTCCGTGGCCGCCGCCGTCGTCGACCACACGGGCAGGCCGGTCGCGGGGCTCGCGGTGACGTTCCGCTCGGACTCCTACGACGACGACACGCGGGCCGGTCTCGCCGAGCAGGCGACCCGCGCGGCCCGAGAGGTCAGCCGGCGACTGGGCGCGCGACAAGGCGGCGGCGACGACACCCGCACCGAGCCCGTACGGTCCGCCGTCCGACGTGCGTCACCGCATCCCCGCCTACGGCCGTACCACTAGGGCGCAGCCAGGATCTCGGCCAGGACGCGGCGGGCGTCATCGGCCTCGACGTCCCCACCGTCGTCGGCCCGGCCCAAAGTCTGGGCATACGCGACGAGTGTCCTCCACAGGGCCCAACCGCGTCCGCGCGCCCAGGTCGCCTCGTCGACCGACAGCCGCTCGCGGAACGCCTGCCGGGTGTCTGCCGTCAGCAATGTCCAGGCGATGGCCAGGTCGCAGGAGGGGTCGCCGACACCGCAGGTCCCGAAGTCGATGACTCCCGCGAGCCCTCCGTCGTCGAGGAGGAGGTTGCCCGGGGCCACGTCGCCGTGGAACCAGACGTCCGTCCCGTCCCAGCGTGCGTCGAGGGCGGTCGTCCAGATCTGACGGGCCAGGTCGACGTCGATGTGGCCGTCGAGCACCGCGAGCGCGTGCTGAGCCTGCGCGTCGTAGGTACGCAGGGTGCCGCCCCGGAACCAGTTGTGCTGACCCGGCTGCGGGCCATCGGTGGCGTCGACGCTCTGCAGGGAGGCCAGGAACTCAGCCAGGTCGACGGCGAAGCGGCCGGGGTCGGAGATGCGCTCAGCGGTCGCCGGTTCGCCGTCGAGCCACGAGTAGACCGACCACGAGAACGGGTAACCCGCGCCGGGGTGGCCCTTCGCCAGAGGCACGGGAACGGGGAGCGGAAGCCGGGGAGCGAGCACCGGCAACCATTGGTGTTCCTTGTCGACCGCCAGCGCGTACTCGGACGCGCTCGGCAGACGCACCGCCATGGAGTCGCCCAGACGGAAGGTGGCGTTGTCCCAGCCGCTCCTGGCCACGGGCTCGACCGAGAGGTAGGCCCACTGCGGGAACTGGTCGTCGATCAGCCGGCGCACCTGATCCCGCTCGACAGTGATGCGCTGGGGTACGGGACCGAGATCCGGTGTGCTGCTCAGAGGACGTCCTTCGCTCGACGAGACATTCGTGTGCCGCGACATTCCCCGCCGCAGGCACTGCCACTCAGGCACCGAATCCTGCTGGCGTTGCCGCCTCACGTCCAGGCGTTATCCCGGCCCCACGCCACGATGTGCGGCGGCGGTGCGACAACTCGGATGGGCGTCGACGGCGCTGCCGCGCTGGCTCCGCACTCAGCCGACGGCCCCGAGGACGCCGCTGATGATGAGCGCGGTGAGCGTGGTCCAGGCGATGATCGCGATCGCCTGCCAGATCAGGATGCGGGTCTTGCCGACGCCGGAGGCGGCGAGCATGGTGGCGGTGAAGTGCGTGGGCAGCAGGAGCGGGCCGAGCAGGCTCACGCCCGGGACGCCGTAGCGCTCGTAGGCGCGCTGGAACTTGGCCTTGCGCGTGGCACTCCGCGAGCCTTCCTCGGCGGGCGCGGTCATCAGGACGGTCTCGCCGCCGTCCGCCGCTCCGGCACGTGCGGCGGCCTTCGCCCGGTGCCGCGTCACGACGGCGTTGCGGGCACCGGAGCTGAGCAGCACCAGCGCGGCCACGCAGAGGAAGTTGCCGACCGCCGCCGCAACTGCGGCGACGACGGGGTGGATGCCGCCGATGATTCCGATCGCGACCCCGCCCTCACCCTCGACGAAGGGGATCGCTCCGGCGGCCGCGACGATGACCGGCTGAAGCACCTCTGGCACCTTCGCGACGAGGTCCTGGAGGATTTCGATGAGGCTCATGGTGTGCTCCTGTCGATGTGGGCTTCGGGGTCTTCCCCTGTCCTGAACCCAGTCCACCGGCTGGGAGCGCAGCCCAGAAGTGTCCGGCTGTCACCGCTTCCCGGGTCCTTCGCACGCCGCATCCATGACATGTGTCATGGCCGTAACCTGACCGCATGAGCAGCCAGCCCGAGTCCTCGGCCGCCGTGACGGCGGCAGTGGAAGCCCGCAGCGCGCTGCGGCTCACCCGGAGCATCAGCGTGACCTGGTGGTACGTCGCTTCGAGCGTCGTGTTCTTCGAGCTCGCGATCGTCTTGTTCGCGGTGACCACCGTCGTGGAGGCCGGCTTCGGTGGTGCCACGGTCGCCGTCGTCTGCGCCAGCGCGCTGCTGTGGTGGCTCACGACGCTGCACCCGCTGCTCGAGTACCGGCGCCGGACGGCCGATGCGCCACTCATGATCTGGCGGCACCATCTCGCGCCGTTCCTGACCGCTGCGGTCTTCGGGCTCGTAGCTGGGCTCGTCACCGGGCAGTGGGTGGCGGGCGTCCTCCCGCTGATCCAGGCACTCATACTGCTGAACTGGCCATCCGGGGTGCGCCTCCGCATGGTGCTGGCCGCGTCCGCCCTGCTCGTCGCGCTGGCGGTGATCGACTTCCGTCTGGTCCCCGGAGAGGGCATCAGCGCGAGCGGGGCCCAGCTGGCCGTCTTCGCCATCCTGCTCCCGGCTGTCACCGTCTCGTCGCTGTGGTGGTGGGACGTCCTGGTCGCGCTCGACCGCGCCCGCACCTCCGAGGCGAAGCTCGCCGCGACCCAGGAACGGCTCCGGCTGGCCACCGACGTGCACGACCTGCAGGGCCATCACCTCCAGGTCATCGCCCTGCAGCTCGAGCTCGCCGAACGGCTCATGCCCCGCGACCCGGACGCGGGCATGGAACAGCTGCGCGCGGCACGCGCCAGCGTCGACGACGCCCGGCAGGGCACCCGCGACCTGGCCACCCGCTTCCGCTCCGTGCCCCTGGGCGACGAGCTCGCCAACGCCGTCGACCTGCTCCGGGCCGCGGGTACCAAGGTCGAGGCCACGGTGGCCCCGGACGCGTCGCTGGCACCGGCGTCCGCGCTCGGACCGGTCATCCGCGAGACGACGACGAACGTCCTGCGCCACGGCGGCGGCAAGTGGGCGCGCCTGTCCCTGACCCGCACGGACGGGTCGTGGCGCTACGAGATCGCCAACGACGTCGTCGCCGACGCACCCGAGAACGCCGACGGCGCGGGGCTGGACGGGATAGCGCGCCGGGCGGCCGAGGCCGACGGGAACCTCGAGGTGCACCGCGCGGACCACACGTTCACCGTGGTCGTCACGGTCCCCGACCAGGCCACTGCCGAAGCCCCCGTTGAAGACACCGCCGAGAAGAGGGTTGCCGGATGATCCGTGTGCTGCTCGCCGACGACGAGGGCATGATCCGCTCCGCGCTGGCCGCCCTGCTCCGCCTGGAACCGGACATCGAGGTCGTCGCGGAGTGCGCCGACGGCGCCGAGGCGGTTGCCACCGCGGAACGCGTGCGGCCGGACGTCTGCCTGCTCGACCTGGAGATGCCCCACCTGGACGGCGTGCAGGTCACCGAACGCCTCAACCGCACGCTGGCCACCCGGTGCGTCATCGTCACCCGCCACGCCCGGCCCGGCGTCCTGCGGCGGGCGCTGGCCTCGGGGGCCGCCGGGTTCCTGCCGAAGTCCCGCTCCGCGGACGAGGTGGCGGCAGTGATCCGCCGCGTCGCGGCCGGCGGGCGCTACGTCGACCCGGAGATCGCCGCCGACGCGCTCAGCGACGAACGCTCACCGCTGACCGACCGCGAGCTCGACGTCCTGCGTGCCGGCCGGCGCGGCGAGACGACGGGCCAGATCGCCCGCACCCTCTCGCTCGCACCCGGCACCGTGCGCAACCACATCTCCGCCGTGCTGGGCAAGCTCGCGGTGGACTCGCGGCAGCAGGCAGTGTTCCTCGCGGAGGAACGCGGCTGGATCTGATCCCGCAGGTCTGGGCAGAGCGGGTCCCGCTGCTCTGAGCAGCGCTGCCCAGAGCAGGGCTGCCCTGGGCAGATCCAGCCCCGTGGAGCCCGTCGCGGAGTGCACGGTGAGGTCATGACTGATGCACCGAAGCCGCCGATGTTCGGCGAGAGCACACGACGCGAGCTGTACGAACGACGCGTCCTCGTCCTGGACGGACCGTTGGACGACGACAACGGCACGCTCCTGATGACACAGCTGATAGCGCTGGCCACCGAGGACCCGGCCACCGACATCCAGCTGTGGATCCACTCCCCGGGCGGATCGGTACCGGCGATGCTGGCGATCCGCGACATCATGCGAACCATCCCCAACGACGTCTCCACGCTCGTGCTGGGCATCGCCTACAGCGCCGGGCAGTTCCTGCTCTCCGCAGGCACCCAGGGAAAGCGCCGTGCGCTGCCGAACTCGCGGGTCCTGATGCACCAGGGTTCAGCGGGGATCGCGGGTACCGCCGTCGACATCGAGCTGCAGGCGGACGACCTGCGGCACACCCGCGACACGGTGCTGCGGCTCATCTCCGAGGACACGGGCCAGCCGGTCGAGCGGATCTTCGACGACTCGCTGCACGACCACTGGTACACGGCCGAGGAGGCTCTCGACTTCGGCTTCATCGACACGATCGTGCAGAGCTTCGCGGCCATCAGGCCACGCGATCGTCAGCGAACCGGATTCACCGCGGCAGCCGAAGGAGATGGACGATGAGCAGCTACACCATCCCGAACGTCATAGCGTCGCACCCACGGGGCGAGCGGATCATGGACGTCTACTCCCAGCTGCTCTCCGAGCGGATCATCTACCTCGGCACCGCCATCGACGCCGGCGTCGCCAACGCCCTGATCGCCCAGCTCATCCACCTGGAGTCGAGCAACCCGGACGGCGAGATCCAGCTCTACGTCAACTGCGAGGGCGGCGACCCGAGCGCGGGGATGGCCATCTACGACACCATGCGCTACATCCGGCCCAAGGTGGCGACCACCTGTGTGGGCCAGGCGGTAGCGGTGGGCGCCGTCCTCCTGGCGGCCGGGGCCGAGGGACGACGGGCGGCGCTCCCCCATGCCCGGGTCATCCTGCACCAGCCGGCGGCGCAGGGCCGCGGCGCGATACCGGACCTGATCCTGCAGGCCGACGAGGTGGTCCGCATCCGCGCGGACATGGAGGTCGCGCTCTCGAAGCACACGGGTCAGAGCGTCGAGACGCTCCGTGCCGACACCGACCGCGACCGCATCTTCACGGCCGGTGCCGCGCGCGAGTACGGTCTCCTGGACCAGGTGATCGACCAGCGGTGACGTGCGGCTCCCGGGTCGCGCGGCCCGGGAGCCTCACGCAGCGAGCGCAAAGGCCGCCTGGCAGGTCGGCTGCCGCGTGGTGTCGCGGACGACGACCAGACGGTCGGCGACGGCGGCGACCAGGTCGACGAGCGTGACGTCCAGCGCACCGGTGATGGCCGCGATCATCTCGCTCGACGGCTCCTTGACCCCGCGCTCGATCTCCGAGAGGTACTGCGGTGAGATCCCGGCGCGGCGGGCGGTCTGGTCCAGCGTCTCGCCGCGCAGATGACGCAGATGTCGCAGGCGCTCACCGAGCATGTGCCGCAACAGCGGCTCTCGTCTCGTCGGCGTCGACGGTGTGCCTGGCCCTTCGGGCACCCCGTCGCGCCCTGGGCGCTGGGGCGGAGCGTTTTGGGTCATACCTGAGCGTAGGGCTGAGCCCTTGGCGGACGGCGGCGCTTCTGCTCACAGCAGCGCCCTGGCAGGTTGACAATAACGAGACGACTGGTCATATTAACTGCAGGAGGTCACGATGGCACGCACCAAGACAGCAGTCTCGCTCGACACGAAGAGGCGCATCGCCGATGCCGCGCTCGAGCAGTTCCACCTCAAGGGGTACAACGGAACGAGCGTCCAGGACCTGATGAGCGCGGTGGGCGCGCCGAAGGGCACGTTCTACAACCACTTCGCCAGCAAGGAGGCGCTGGCGGTCGATGCCCTGCGCCGTTACGGGGACGGCTTCGGGCTGGCAGCCCTGGCGGACGCCGGATCCGGGACACCGCGCGAGCGGATCGATCGGCACCTGGCCGGCCTCATGGCTTCCGGACTCACGGTCGCTGCCGAGAAGGGGTGCCTCATGGCCAACCTCGCCGGCGAGGTCCCTGCACACAGCGCAACGGTCGCTTCCGCGGTCGGCGACTTCCTGCAGCTCTGGACCGCGACGCTCGCCACGGCGATCGACGAGGCGAAGGCGGCGGGCGAGCTCACGACGGACGTACCGTCCGGCGACCTCGCCGAGTTCATCGTCAACGCATGGGAAGGCGGCGCCGTGAAGTCCAAGGCGACGTCCTCCGACGAATCGGTCCGGACCTTCGAGCGCATGGTCGCCCTGCTCCTGCGCTGAGGGCACGCCCGAGCGAGCGCAGCTTCAGTTCGCTCATGACGAGACGACCAGTCATACACATACACCGCATCCCCGAAAGGAACTCTCATGACCGAGCTTCAGAACATCGTGATCGCCGCGCACGGCGACGTCGAACGGTGGCGTTCGTTCACCACGCTCACGGCCCACGTCCTCAACGGAGGCGCGCTGTGGAGCATCAAGGGCCAGGACGACGTGCTCGACGACTACACCGCCACGATCGAGCTGCGCCGCCAGTTCGCGAGCCACACACCGTTCGGCGGGGCGGGACTGCGCAGCTCGTTCACCCCGGACCGGGTGGCCGTGGAGACCACGGGCGGTGACGTCGTCGAGGAGCGCCGCGACCCGGCCGCGGCGTTCGCGGGCCACGTGCTCGACACCCCCTGGGACCGGCTGCACGCCGCCTACTTCACCGGTTACGCGATGTGGAACTACCTCACCGAGCCGTTCACGTTCACCGAGCCGGGCTTCGAGTTCGCCGAGCTGGAACCCTGGCAGGAGGACGGCGAGACCTGGCGCCGCCTCCAGGTCACGTTCCCGGAGAACCTGGTGACCCACTCCCGCGTGCAGACGTACTACATCGACGACGCCGGCCTGATCCGGCGCCACGACTACTCGCCCGACGTGTTCGGCCCGAGCGAGCGGGACTCGGCGCACTACAGCTGGGGCCACCAGGAGTTCGACGGCTTCGTCTTCCCGACCAAGCGCTCGGTCCACCTGACCGACGAGAACGGTCGCAAGCTGGCCGATCCCGTCGTCGTCTCGATCGAGCTCGACCGGATCACGCTGTCCTGACCGGACCACAACGGCGAACCCTCGGACCGTCACAAATCGCCTACAGTTGACCCGCGCCCCACCCACGCCGTCCTGGGAGATCCACGTGAGTTCACACCCGCGCGAGTTCCGTCTGCTCGTCACCGGTGGAGGGACCGGCGGCCACACCTATCCGGCGCTGACCACGCTCCGCGCCCTCCAGGCCAGGCTGGCCGAGACGGGCACCGCCGTCAGCATCCTGTGGGCGGGCACGGCCGCGGGCCTGGAGGCCAAGGTGACCGAGTCCGAGGGCATTCGCTTCGTGGCGGTCGCCACGGGCAAGCTCCGCCGGTCGAGCAACCCGCTGGGCATGCTGACGGCGGAAAACATGAAGGACATGGCGCGCGTCCCGCTCGGCGTCGCGCAGGCCAGGTCGATCGTGGCCGAGTTCAAGCCGGACGTGATCCTGTCCACCGGCGGTTATGTCGCGGTCCCGATCGGGCTCGCGGCGGGCCTGCTCCGTCGTCCGCTCGTGGTGCACGAGCAGACCGTGCGACTCGGGCTCGCCAACCGTCTGCTGGCCAAGCGGGCCACTCGTGTCGCGGTGTCCTCGCCGTCCACCCTCGAGCTGCTGCCGGAGGGGGTGCGTGAGCGGGCCGTTGTGACCGGTAACCCCGTCCGCGCCGAGGTGCTGTCGGGGGAGCCGCTCAAGGCCGTCGACGCACTGGGCCTGGACTCGTTCGACCCGGACCTTCCGGTCCTGTACGTGACGGGCGGGGCGCAGGGAGCGGTCCAGATCAACAACGTCGTCGCCGAGGCGCTGCCCTGGCTCCTGCAGCACGCGAACGTGATCCACCAGTGCGGACCGAACAACCTCCAGGACATGTTCGAGCGCACTGCCGACCTCCCCGCCGAGCAGGCCGCCCGCTACCGCGTCACGGGGTTCGTCGGCGCCGAGCTGCCGGACGTGCTCGCCCTCGCCGACGTCGTCGTCTCCCGGAGCGGAGCCGGCACCATCGCGGAGCTCACCGCGCTCGGCAAGCCCTCGGTCCTGATCCCGCTCGCCTCGGCGGCCGGGAACGAGCAGTCGTACAACGCCCACCGACTCCAGGACCTGGGAGCAGCCATCACCCTGGAGGGCGACGTCCACGAGCGAGACCTCCGGGCGGCACTCAGGCCGCTGCTCTCCGACGCCGGACGGCGCGAGCGGATGGCCCAGGCCGCCCGCGAGCACGGGCGCCCGGACGCTGCCGAACGGTTGGTCGACGTGCTGCTGGAGGCGAGCCAGTTCTCGTGAGGCTGACTTCGTGCTGATCGAGCGAATCCGCGTCAGGCCCACCGCCGTCGAGGACGGCGCATGGCCGTGGAACGTACCCGCGATCAGTGACCTTGCCGCCCAGGGGGTCCGTCTGACCAGCAGCATCGTGATCCTCGTTGGTGCCAACGGCAGCGGCAAGTCCACCCTGCTGGAGGCGATCGCCGAGGGATACGGGCTCGACGTCCGCGGCGGGCACGGCGGCCGGAAGTACGCCAGCGCCATGGAGACGAGCCCGCTGGGCGAGGCGATCCTGCTGGATCGCACCCGTGCCGGTTCGGGGATGACCCACCGCAACGCGAAGGGCTTCTACCTGCGGGCAGAGACCGCGTTCGGGATGCTCGAGTACATGACCGGTGCCGGGATGCCTGGGTACGGGGACAAGCCGTCGTGGGAGGTCAGCCATGGTGAGTCCTACCTCCAGGCGATCCTCGGCCGGTTCGACGGTCCGGGCCTCTACCTCCTGGACGAGGCCGAGGGGCCGCTGTCGTTCGCCTCGACCCTCCAGCTGATGTACCGGCTGCAGGACGTCGCGGACGAGCACGCGACGCAGGTCATCTACGCGACGCACTCGCCGATGATCGCCGCGCTGCCCGGAGCACAGATCCTCGAGATGACGGAGCACGGCATCGCCGAGCGCACGTGGGGAGAGCTGGAGTCGGTCGCCCTGTGGAAGAGGTTCCTCGGGCGGCCGGAGACCTTTTTCGACGTCGGCCCAGAACAGGATTACCGATGACCAGTCCCACCCACGACGTCGTGATGCTCGGCGACCCGCGACTCAAGGCGCCCACCTCGGCCATCGACGCGGCCGACGCCGGAGAGCTGCTGGCGACGCTGGTCACCCGCCTCCGCGAGCTCAACGGCGCGGGCCTCGCCGCACCGCAGATCGGCGTCTCGGTCAGGGCCGCGATCGTGGAGGTTCGGAAGACCGACGTCTTTCCCGACCGGCCCGAGACCGGCCTGATCCAGCTGCTCAACCCCGTCGTCGTCGAACGCTCGGCAGCGACGACGCTCGACTGGGAAGGCTGTTTCAGCGTGCCCGGTTACCTGGGTCTGACGCCCAGGGCCGAGCGCATCACCGTGCGCTGCACCACCGCGGCCGGCGAGACCGTCACCAGGGAGTTCACGGGTTACACCGCCCGCGTCGTCCAGCACGAGATCGACCACCTGGACGGCCTCGTCTACCTCGACCGCATGCCCGACCTGACCAGTCTCACCACGGCGCAGAACTACCTCGACCACCACCGGCCCACTAATCCACCCACCGCTCGTACTGCAGGTTGACCTGCACCGATTCGGCCTCGGTCTCCATCACCCACGAGCAGACTCGCCGCAGGTCGAACGTGCTCTGGAACGGGCACGCCCTACCGTCGGGCAGCACCTCGGCTGCCAGCTCCTTGCCCGACATCCCGGGCGGAGCGTCGACGGTCAGCTCCAGCCAGCACCCTCCCGAGCCGCATCCCATGTCTTCGCCGGTCACCCGGGCACCCTCGGGCAGCGCGGGGAGAGAAGATGCTGGGGGCGTTGCAATCTCGTCGACGGCCAGCGACAACGGCGGAAGCGCCAGAGCCACCACGGCGATCGCCGCGAGCGCCAGCACTCCCCTGACGATTGATCGGGTTCGAAGCATGAGCGGACCTTACGGTCCCTCTCGGCCGGCGAACAGCGGCTACCGCCTACCTCCACACAGTGAGCAATAATGGGCGACATTTCGCCCGTTCAGCAGGGAGCGTCGTCCATGATCCTTGTAGGACCGCTCGCGGCCGGGAAGTCCACGCTCGGCGCGCTCGTCGCCCAGCGCCTCGGGCACCCGTTCGTCGACATCGACGACATCGCCTGGACCTATTGCGCGGAGGTCGGCTGGGACCTGGACCGGCTCCTCGAACGGGACGAGGCAGTCGGCTGGGTGGCCGCCGAACGCGAGTGGGAGCCCGCCCGTGCGCACGCGGTGGAGCGCGCCGTGCCGGACCACTCGGACACGGTCCTCGCCTTCGGCGCCGGCTACACCAGCTTCACCAGGCCCGAGTACGCCGACCAGGTGCGCCGGGCGCTGGCGCCGGTCCCCGACGTCATCCACCTGCTGCCGAGCCCCGACCCGGTGCGTTCCGTGGCGGTGCTGCGCGAGCGTGCGATCGCGAGCCGCGGGAAGGACTGGATCATCGAGGGCCACGACTGGATCGCCGAGTGGGTGGCGGACCCGCTGGCCGCCGAGGTCGCCGCCGCCACGGTCTACACGGACGGGATCAGCCCGGACGAGTCGGCCGAGCAGCTCGTCGAGCTCCGGGAACGCCTGTACGCGGAGCCGGCCGCGTAGGCCGGCCCGTCAGGTGGCGCCGCCGTCGGCCGCCGTCACGCCTCGAACAGCCCCGCGTTCAGGAAGTCCGCCCCAAAGGTTCCCGGGACGTCGTCGCGCACCCGGCGCACCTCGACGGGGCGCAGCGGCGCGAAGATCCGCTCCAGGTCCTCGACCAGGAACGACATCCCGCCGCCGAGGTCACCGCTCGTCAGCACCTCGCGGTCGGGTGGGCTCGGCTGGTTCTCCTGGGCGAACGCCACCACCGCGTAGCGCCCGCCGGGTGCGAGCAGCAGCAGGATCCGCTCGCGGTAGGTGATGCGCCGGTGCGGCGCCAGGTGGTGGAAGCATCCCGAGTCGTAGACGGCGTCGAGCAGGGGTGCGGCCAGGTCCACCCCGACGACGTCGGCGCCCCGCTCCGCGAGCCACGCACCGTTGCGCCCGTTGCCGCAGCCGACGTCGAGCACCCGGGCGCCGCCGAGGGCGCCGAGCAGGCCACGGCCGTGCCAGTCGACGAGCGGTTCGTCCGGGAGGCGGGAGTTGAGCGGATGTCCTTCGCGGGTGAATCCGCATCCGCCATTTTATTCGGTTCGGTCTTTCCGCAGGTGGTTCAGCACTCGTGTCCCGGACGTGAACCTCACGGCCACGCACCGCGACTGCACAGGTGAGAGGAGGCGAGATGAGCGATGAGTTGCTGGTGGTGAGGGCTCAGCTGGGCAGCCGGTCCGCCCTGGAGGACCTGGTGGTGCGATGGCAGAGGCCGGTCTGGCTCTACGTACGCCGCATGCTCGACGCCGAACGCGCCGACGACGTGGCGCAGGAGGCCTGGATCGCCGTCGTGCGAGCACTGCCGAGGCTCCGTGAGCCCGACCGGTTCGCCCCGTGGTTGTTCACGATCGTGCGGCGCGCGGCCTTGAACCGGCTGCGCGGTCAGTACTCCGACCGACATCAGCTGGTCGGTGATCTCGAGAGCGATCACGACCGGTCCGACGGCGGCGCGCGGGACCCGGTCGACGCACTGGTGGACCGGGCGGAGATGGTCGCCCGGCTCGCGGGTCTCCCGGTCCTGGAGCGCGAGGTCCTGGTCCTGCACTACCTGGAGGACCTTTCCGTCGAGGACTGCGCGCAGGTCTGCGGTGTCCCGGCAGGAACGATCAAGTCACGGCTGAACCGTGCGCGACGCATGCTGCGCGAGCACGTCGAGGAGGAAGGTGAGCTGACATGACGAACGAGGAGCCTCGTGCTTCCGCACCGGAGGTCATCGCCGGGCTGGGCGGCACGCTGTCGAAGGGCGCCCGCGTGCGTGCCGTGGCCGCGCTGGTGGTCGGCGTGGCCGGCGCCGTGTTCGTCGGGGCGCTGTGGTGGACCGAGCCCGGTCCCCTGCCGGTCCTGACCCAGCTCGCCTTCGGGCTGCTCATGCTGGTGTGCCTCGCCTGGGCCGCCTACGGGACCTGGCTGCTGCGGTCCCGGATCCCGCTGTTCGCGACCGACCGCGTGGTGGCCGCGTGGATCGGTCTGACGGCGTCTGTGCTGGTGGGCGGCCTGCTCATCGGCACGGTCGCGCAGCGCGGTACCGGGACGTGGGGCGCGGTCGCGGCCGTCGCGGTGCTCGTCGTGGTCTCGACGGTGCTGGTGGTCCGGGCGCACGCCCGGCGCGCGGCCCTGCTGCGCCGCGAACAGGCCCTGTCCGGCGACGATCCGTCGCCAGGCGCTCCGAGGTAGAACCACCGCGGACGAGGCGTGTTGCTGTGAGTAGACAGTGTCTACTCACAGCAACACACTTCGCGGAGTAGATGTTCATGCCGGCCCGTACCAGTCCCTCCAGAAAGGCCCAGTACCTGTGAGCTCTGTGGTCCTCGTCATCGACCTGCAGGTCGACGTCGTCCGCGGGTGCTTCGACGCCGACGGCGTCGTCGCCCGTTCCATCGCCCTCGTCGAGCGCGCCCGGAGCACCGGCGCACCCGTCGTCTGGGTGCAGCACCACGAGCCCGGCCTCGAGCGGGGCACTCCCGGCTGGGCCCTCGCCGACGGCCTGGCCCCGCAGCCCGGCGAGGCCCTCGTCTACAAGGCGTACCGCGACTCGTTCGCCGACACCGGTCTCCGCGACGTGCTGGACTCGCTCGGCGCCACCCGCCTGGTCGTCGTCGGCGCGCAGTCCGACTTCTGCGTGCGGACCACCACGCAGCGTGCCGCGGCGCTCGGCTACGACGTGACGCTCGTGAGCGACGGTCACACCACCAGGGACACCGAGTGGGACGGCGTGCGGATCACCGGCGAGCAGATCGTCGCCCACACCAACATGTACTTCTCCGGACTCCGCTACCCGGGCGGCACGTTCGACATCGCCCGCCACGACGAGGTCACGCTCTGACCCCGCGCGCCGAACCACCCCGGCTTTGACTCCGATCGCGAAGCCGATCGAGAACCCGATTGAACCGATCGTCTCTTTCACCCGTAGTAGTAGGGGCAGAGGCCGGCAACGGGTCGGCCTGCGAACGAGAGGGGCGGACGTGCGCAGAGGGACAAAGGTCGCGGTCGGTGTCGGTGCGGCGATAGTCGTGGTCGGAGGGGCGGCGGCGATCTTCGGGCCGGGCCTGTACGCCGACTGGGCGAACGAGGCCGCGGCGGACGCACCCACCCTGGAGTCGTCGGCGGTCCCGCTGCCCGACGCCGAGTCGGCTGCCGGCACGTGGACCGTCAGCGACGGGTCGTTCGCCGGGTACCGCCTCGACGAGGTGCTGAACGGCGAGGACGTGACCGTGACGGGGCGCACCGAGGACGTGACCGGTGCGGTGACGGTGGCCGACGGCTCCATCACCGAGGCGAACATCGAGGTGGACATGGCGACGGTGGCGACCGACGAGGCCCCGCGTGACGCCTACTTCCGCGACACCGCGCTTGAGGTGGGCGAGTTCCCCACCGCGACGTTCGAGCTCACCGAGCCGGCGACCATCGAAGAGGGCGCCACCGCGGTAGAGCTCACGGGTGACCTCACCGTCCACGGCGTCACGCAGCCCGCGACGTTCGAGGCGGAGGTCGCGGGCGACGCGACCAGCGGCGACCCCGTGCAGGTCATCGGCAGCATCCCGATCACGTTCGCCGACTTCGACGTCGACGCCCCGTCGCTCGGGTTCGTGACGGTGGAAGATGAGGGCAGCATCGAGTTCTCGCTGCAGCTGCAGCCCGGACAGTAACCGACACCCGGAGGCGACGGGACCGTGACCACAGGTGACCCGCCCGCGGGCGCCGAGGACCAGCTCCTCGCGGCGGTGCACGACACGCACGCCGGTGCGCTGTACCGGTACGTCGTGCGCCGCACGGGCGACGAGGAGGAGGCGCGCGACGTCGTGCAGGAGACCTTGCTGCGCGCGTGGCGGCACCCCGAGGTCCTCGAACGGTCGGAGGAGTCGGTCCGCGCGTGGCTGTTCACGGTCGCGCGCAACCTCACCGTCGACCACCTCCGCAGCGCCCGGCGCACCCGCGAGCGGGCCACTGGTCAGGTTCCGGACCGCGAGGAACGGGACACGACCCAGGCCGTGCTCGACTCATGGCTCGTCGCCGACGCGCTCGTGTCACTCTCGCCGGCACACCGAGCGGTCGTCGTGGGCGCCTACTACGGCGGCCGCTCGGTGGCCGAGCTCGCGACCGAGCTGGGCATCGCGCCCGGCACCGTGAAGTCGCGTCTGCACTACGGGCTGCGCGCGCTGCGCCTGGCCCTGCAGGAGAAAGGAGTTACGTCATGATCCCGGCAGAGGGAGGACACGGCGGCGACCAGTACGCCGAGTGGGACGCGGCGTACGTGCTCGGCGCCCTGAGCCCGAGCGACCGGCGTGCCTACGAGCGGCACCTGACCGAGTGCGCAGCGTGCCGCGCCGCCGTCGCCGAGCTCGCCGGCATGCCAGGCCTGCTCAGCACGCTGACGGCGGGGCATGCGGAGGCGCTCGTCGCCGAGGTACCCACGGCAGGCCTGTCCGACGGCGTCGGGCCGGCCCCGTACGACGTCGACCCCGAGCTCGCGCCCGTGGTCTCGCTCACGAGCCTCGCGGGTGCGGCCCGTAGGTCCCGCACCCGACGCCGGTCGCTGCTGGCGGTCGCGGCCTCGGCCCTGGTGGTCGCCGGTGCGATCGGTGGTTCGACGCTCGCGGGCAGCGGCCTGTTCGGATCGCCGGACGGTGCGTCCACGGCGCCGACGTCGGCCACCGTGGCCGGTGCGCGCACCATCGAGCTGCGCCCGGTGGGCGACGCCAGGATGCGTGCCGAGCTGGTCGTCACGCCCACCGACTGGGGTACGAGCCTCGAGTGGAGCTGTGACTACCCGCCTGAGCCCGGAGAGCAGCCGGGCGGCGACTACACGCCGCCGGAGCCGATCAAGTACGAGCTGGTGCTGGTCGGCCAGGACGGCGCGCGCACCGTCGCGGGCACCTGGTCCTGGTCGGGTGGCACCACGACGGACCTGGACGCGTCGTCGGCCATCCCGATGACCGAGGTGGACCGCATCGAGATCACCCTCGACGGGCAGGAGGAGGCACTCGCGACGGCGACGCTATGACAGTCGCCGAGGCTCGGGCCGTGGTCGCAGGACGACCACGGCGGTCTCCGCCGAGCGGAGCGCGGCGTGGGCGTCCAGGTGTGCGTCGACCTCCCGCCACCTGGCCCAGAGGCGTTCGCGCTCGATGCCCTGCGCGGCGTGCGCCTGCACGAACCGGGACCCGTCGGCCAGGTCCGCCGTGGCCTCGGGGTGCACCTGCAGGTTGAGCCACCACGACGGCTCGCCGTCGGCCCAGCCGTTCATCGCCAGGCAGACGAGGTCGGGGCCGTCCTCGACGTAGGCGAGGATCACGCTGTGCTCGCACCCCGTGCTGCGCCCGGTGGTCGTCAGGCGCAGCGTTCCCCAGCTGCGTCCCCGCGGCTTGCGGAGCCCTACCCGGCCCGCCGTCACCCGGTACAGGCCGCGATGCAGCCCCCAGACGGTACGGACGAACCAGCGCGGCGGCACCCGCGGCACGGACCTGCTCTCGACCGATCTGCGTTCGTTCGACACGCTGACCCTCCGACCCTCTGTGCGAGTCGCCTGCCCGGGTGCCCTGCCCACGCCGGCAAGCCTTCTCCCTCCAGGGTAGAGAGCCCGCCCCGCTCCGGCCATACGCCGAGGGGGCGAGCTCGGGGTCAGCCCCAGATCGCGTCCGCCCACTCCGGGTGGTCGATGAACGGGTTCCGGTTGTGCTGGTAGTCCTCGTAGATGACGTCGTTCCGGTTGGCCTCGAACGCCGACACCGGGTCCTCGTTGTTCCAGTCCAGCAGCACCGAGATCCTGCCGTGGAACGGGACCGACCCGTTGGTGACCGTGTCGTTGGTCTCCAGGTCGACGAAGCCCTCCTCGCCCTCGTAGCGCACCGCCATGTAGAGGATCATGCGCGCGACGTCACCCTTGACCGCGTCCCGGGGCTCGAAGGAGTTGGAGTCGGTGAGGCTTCCCGGCGCCCCGCTGACGGCGCTGCCGCCGTTGTCGAAGTCCTTGTTGCCGCGGATGCCGTTCACCTGCACGTCCTCGGGCCGCAGGTGGTGCAGGTCCGTGCCGGGGCCGGCCGACGTGCCGAAGTTGCCGTGCGACTGGGCCCACACGTGCTCGCGGTTCCAGTCGCCGACGTCGCCACCGTTGAGGCTCTTCGCACGCGACTGGCCGCCGTACAGGAGGATCACGTTGTTGGAGTTGGCGGGGTCCTGGTCGGTGACCATCAGTGCGGTCCACACCTGGCTGTACGACAGCCGGGTGTTCCCGCTGATGATGTCGTTGAGCTCGGACTTCAGGGCCTCGCCCGAGAGGCCCGCCGTGCCGTCGTAGTAACCGGCCGGGATGGCGGCCACGGTCTGCGTGGCGTCCTCCTGCGCGACGGCGCCCGGCGCCACCAGCACTCCGGCAGCGACCACGAGTGCGGAGAGCCCGCTCCCCCAAGCCCGTCCGAGACGTGTGCGCATCGTCGACCTCCGTATGAATCGGCCCGCGACCCCCTGCGGGCGACGGTGCGACGGTCACACTTCAATGCAAACCCCTCGACTTGGACCGTTTTGCGTAAATTCCGGGTGAAATCTCACCGGGATGACCATGCAGTTGCTGCCAGTATCAGATCGATCCTGGCAGCAGGTGCATGGTCATCCGGCCAGGACCGCCACCCCGGTGCGGCCGCCGTCGACGTCGAGCACCGTGCCGTGCACGAACCGCGCGTCGTCCGAGGCCAGGTAGACCACCGCGGCACCGATGGCGTCCGGGTGCCCCGGCGCGCCCGCCGGGGTGCCCACGGTCAGGTTCTCGGAGAACGCGACGGACGGGTCGAGGTCGGGCGGCCGGATCACGCCCGGCGAGACGGCGTTGACCCGCACGCCCTGCGGGCCGAGCTCCGCGGCCCAGGACCGGGTGAGCGACTCCATCGCAGCCTTCGTCGAGGCGTACGCCCCTCCGGTCGGGCCGGCGAGCCGCGCGACCCACGAGCCGAGGTTGACGATCACGCCGTCGCCGTCGGACACCATGCCCGGGGCCACCGCCTGGGTGAGGAAGTACGGCGCCTTGACGTTCACCGCGTAGAGCCGGTCGAGGCTCTCGGCATCGGTGTCGGCCAGGTTCGGGGCCGACCGGTAGATCCCTGCATTGTTCACCAGGATCTCGATCCGGCCGCCGAGCAGCTCGGCGGCCGCGTTCGCGAGGTCGCGGCTCGCCTCCGGGCTGCCGTCCAGGTCGGCCGCGACGAAGTCGGCCCTGCCGCCGTCCGCCCGGATGGCAGCGACGACGGCCCCGCCGCGCCGCTGGTCGCGCCCGGAGACGACGACGTGCGCCCCCTCGGCCGCGAGCGCCTCCGCGATCGCCCGGCCGATGTTGCTGGTGGACCCGGTGACGAGGGCGGTCCGGTCCTGGAGCCTGCCCTGTGTGCGCACTGTCTCGGTTGCCTGTGTCATGCCTGCGACGTTAGGAACCCATTTTTGGACTAGCAAGTCCAGAACTGTGCTCCTACCGTCGGGTTCGTGAAGCTGGGGTCCAGGTGCTGCGCGCGACCGGGAGCACGGTGCACCTGGAGGCGGTGCTGGACGCGCTCATCGACCACCTCGGCCGGCCCGCTACTTGATCGCGCCCATCGAGAGCCCGCGGACCAGCTGCTTCTGGGCGATCCAGCCCGCCAGGATCACCGGGAGCGACGCCAGGAGGGCCGCCGCGCTGAGCCGGGCGAGGAACAGGCCCTCGCTCGTCATGGTCGACACGATGAGCACCGGCACGGTCGCCGCCTGGGACGCCGTCAGGTTGAGCGCGAAGAAGAACTCGTTCCAGGCGAAGATCACGCAGATGAGCGCCGTCGCCGCGATGCCGGGCGCCACCATCGGCAGCAGCACGGACCGCATGGTGCGCATGAGGCCCGCACCGTCGATCGACGCCGCCTCGAGCACCTCACCGGGCACCTCGATGAAGAACGACCGCATCATCCACACCGCGATCGGCAGGTTCATCGCGGTGTACAGCACCACGAGGGTCCAGATGTTGTCGAGCACCTTGAGCTGGCCGGCGATCACGTAGATGGGCACGATGACGGCCACCACCGGCAGCATCTTGGTGGAGATGAAGAAGAACAGCACGTCGCTGACTTGTCGCACCGGCCGGATCGAGAGCGCGTACGCCGCCGGCACACCGAGCAGGAGCACCAGGACCGTGGAGACGCCGGTGGCGATCACCGAGTTGCCCACGTAGACCATCGAGCCGCTCTCGAGCACTGCCCGGAACTGGTCGAGGGTCGGCGTGAAGAACCACGTCGGCGGGTCGGATGCCGCCTGGTTCTCCTGCTTGAACGCCGTCATGGCCATCCAGGCGACTGGGAAGAAGAACCCGATGGCGAGCAGCCAGGTGAGGGTGGTCAGGAAACCACCGGAGACGCGACGGTTCGTGCTGCGCCGGGCGTCGGTCGTGCGCGAGGTGGCCACGGGAGTAGCGACAGACATGGTCACTCCTTCACTTCGAAGCTGCGGAAGATCAGGCGCAGCGCGGCGGAGGCCACGATGATCGTGGCGATCACGACGACGACACCCATGGCGGCGGCCTGCCCGACGTCGAACCCGAGGAACGCACGCTGGTAGATGTAGAACGGCAGGTTGGCGCTGGCCGTACCGGGCCCGCCCGCCGTCATCAGGTAGATCTGGTCGAACGTGTTGACCACGTAGATGATCCCCAGCAGCACGCCCAGCTCGATGTACCGCCGCAGGTGCGGCAGGGTGATCAGCCGGAAGGTGAGCCATGTGCCTGCGCCGTCGACGGACGCCGCCTCGAGCACGTCCTTCGGCTGGGCCTGCAGGCCGGCGAGCACGAGCAGCATCATGAACGGCGTCCACTGCCACACCAGGGCCATCAGGATCGCGATCACGGGGTAGGTCGACGTCCAGTCGACCGCCTCGATGCCGAACAGGCCGAGGGCCCAGTTGAACAGGCCGTACGTCGGGTTCAGCAGCGCGATCGACCAGAGCACCGAGGTCGCCACCGGCATCACGAGGAACGGCGTGATGAGCATGGTGCGCGCCACGCCGCGCCCGAAGAAGGGCCGGTCGAGCAGCAGCGCGAGGACGATCCCGAGGACCATCGCCACCAGCACGCAGCCGAGGGTGATGACCACGGAGTTCCACGCGGTCTGCCGGAACGTCGAGTCGACGGCGATGTCGACGTAGTTCGACAGACCCACGAACAGGTCGGACTCGGGACGCAGCAGGTTCCGCGAGTGCAGCGAGTACCAGATGGTCAGCAGGAACGGCAGCTGCGTGACGATGACCGTGAAGATCAGCGCGGGCAGCAGCGGGCCGCGACGGCGCCACGTCTCCGCACGGCTGACCGGCCGCGACGACGCCTCGCTGCGCGCCGCCCGGCGTGAGCCTTCGAGCCGGTCGATGGTCGAGGTGCTCATTGCCCCTCCTCTGCCTGGTAGGTCTCCGCCACCGTCTCGGCGTACCGCTGGGACTGCGCGATGGCCTCGTCCACGGTGATCTGGCCGGCGATCGCGGCGGACATCTGCTGGCCGACACGCGTGCCGAGGTCCTGGAACTCGGGTATCCCGACGAACTGGATGCCGGGGTACGGCACCTCGTGGGTCATCGCGGCCTCCTGCGTGGCCCCGTTCATCGAGTCGAGCGTGGCCTCCGCGTAGGCCTCGGAGACCTCCGCGTACTCCGGGAGCTCGTAGGTGGACAGCCGGCTCCCCGGCGGCACCCGCTCCCAGCCGATCTCGTTGCCGACCAGCTTGATGTACTCCTTGTCCGTCATCCAGGAGACGAAGTCCCAGGCGGCGTCCTTGTGCTCGCTCGTCGACGGGATCGCCAGCGACCAGCTGTAGAGCCAGCCCGCCGACTCCGTCTCGGCGACAGGTGCGGGGGCGTAGCCCACCTTGCCCGCCACCGTCGACGACGCGGGGTCCTCGACCGAGGAGACCATCGAGGTCGCGTCGTACCACATGGCCGACTGTCCCTGGGCGAAGCGGGTGAGGCAGTCGCCGAAGCCCGACGTCGCGGCGCCCGGCTGGCCGGACGTCCGCAGGGTGTCGATGTAGGTCTCGATGGCCTCCCGGCTCTCGGGAGAGTCGAGGGTCGCGTTCCAGTCCTCGTCGAACCAGCCGCCGCCGAACGTGTTCATCACGGTGGTCATGGGGGCCATGTCCTCGCCCCAGCCGGCCAGGCCGCGCAGGCAGATGCCGGAGAAGTCCTCCTCCGGAGCGTTCAGCTCGGCCGCCAGCTCGCGCACCTCGTCCCAGGTCGGGTTCGCGGGCATCTCGAGGCCCGCCTGCTCGAACAGGTCGGTGCGGTAGGCCAGGAACGACGACTCCCCGTAGAACGGCACCGAGTACATGTCGCCGTCGTGCGAGAGGGCCTCGCGGACGCTGGGGACGAAGTCCTCGGCGTCGTACCCGTCGGTGGCATCGATGTACGGCTGCAGGTTCTCGATCCAGCCGTTCTCTGCCCACATGGGCGTCTCGTAGTTGGAGATCATGACGACGTCGAACTCGCCGCCGCCGGTCGCCACCGACGCCGTGATCTTGGCGCGGGCCTCGTTCTCGGGCAGCGACACGAACCGCACGTCGACGCCCGGGTGGGTGGCACGGAACTCGTCCTGCAGCGAGATCGCGTCCTGCATCTGCGGGTTGGACACGATGGCCACGACGATCTGCTCGCCGTCACCGCCGCCCACGGCGCCCGCCCCGGCGCAGCCGGTCAGGGCCAGCGCGACGGCGGCCGTGGCAGCCGTCAGCGTCGCTCTCACCGAAGTACCCCTCGGAGGTCGGAACATCCTCGTCCTCTCCTCGTCCTCTTAGTCGGCACAGCGTCTCCGCCGCGCTCATCTGAGAATTGTTACTTGCTCATCTGCATCCGCAGCGTAGTTCGGTATGCTCAGGTGAGCAAGACCCTCCCTTATCAGTCGCTCAGATGTTCCCCGCTCACGCCTGCGGGAGTGAGGACGCAGGTGACCCAGAACGACTCGAACCTCCTCTCGAACCTCATGGTCGAGGTGAGCACCGACTACTACCTCGACGGCAAGTCGAAGGTGGAGATCGCGCGCCACCGCGGCATCTCCCGCTTCCAGGTGGCGCGCCTGCTCGCGCAGGCCCGGGACGAGGGAGTGGTCCGCATAGAGATCACGCCACCCCGGGCCGACGGCGAACGCGGCGCCCGCCTCGCCGCCCGCCTCGGGCTGCGCGAGGTCCTCATCACCGCGAGCGGCGAGGACACCGCCGCCACCCGGGAGAACGTCGCGGTCGAGCTCGCCCGCGCCGCGCGCGAGCACATCGCCGAGGGCGCGACGGTCGGCGTCTCGTGGTCGCGCACGGTAGAGGCGGCGGTGCGGCACATCGGCCGGCTGCCGCAGTGCGACGTCGTCCAGCTGGTCGGGGCACTGCCCGTCGAGGGCAGCGGCAACTCGCTCGCGCTCATCAGCACGTTCGCCCAGATGCCCGGCGTGCGGACGTGGCCGGTCTGGTCACCGCTCCTCGTGGCCGACGCCGCCACCGCCGCGGGCATGCGCCGGCAGCCGGAGATCGCCGACGCGCTGGCGCGGGCCGATCACCTGGACGTCGCGGTCGTCGCGATCGGCCACTGGTCCGAACGCACGTCCACGGTGTTCCCACAGATCAGCACCGAGGAGCAGCAGGCGGCCACCGAGGCCGGAGCGATCGCCGAGTGCTCGGGCCGCCTGTTCGACGCCGAGGGCCGCCCCGTCCGCACCAGCCTCGACGAGCGCGTGGTGGGCGTGACGCTCGAACAGCTCGTCGCCACGCCGCAGGTGATCGCGATCGGCTACGGCGCAGCCGTCGCCCCGGGTCTGGTGGCCGCGGTACGCGGCGGCATCGCCAACACCCTGGTGATGGACGACGCGGCGGCCACCACCCTGGAGTCCCTCCTCGCCACCCCCTAAACACCACCCCGGATTCGCCGAAGTAGAGCGGGTGTCCGCGGACAGGCGCTCTACCTCGCGGTGCGGGTCACCAGAGCCTCGACCGTGGCTCGGGCGCCCTTCTCGTGCAGGGACGTCAGCGCCGCCGTGTAGGCGGCGGTGAACCGCTCGTCGTCGACCAGGTCGCCGAACACCTCGCGGTCCCGCAGGAACGCGAGCGGGTCGGTCCGCTGCGCGAGCGCCGCCCGGTGCAGCCGGTCCGCGAGCCGGTCGACGATCTCGATGGGCTCGCCGACCTCGTCCACCCCCTCGTCGTACCGGGCCCAGGACGCGACGACGAGCGCCGCGTGCTCGATCGGCCCGCCCGTCGCCAGGTGGTGCCGGACCACGGGCAGCAGCCACTTCGGGATGCGGTCCGACGACTCGGCGCACAGCCGCGCGAGGGTGTCGGCCACGTGCGGGTTGGCGAAGCGCTCGATGAGCGTGCGCTTGTACAGGTCCAGGTCGATGCCGGGCACCGGCTCCAGCGTGGGCGTGCCCTCGTCGTCCATGTAGCCGAGCAGGAACCGGGCGAACACGTCCTCGCCCGCCACCTCGTGCGCGTACCGGTACCCGGACAGGTAACCGACGTAGCACAGGGCCTGGTGGCTCGCGTTGAGCAGGCGCAGCTTCATCAGCTCGTACGGCTCGACGTCGGACACCACCTGCACGCCGGCGTCCTCGAACGGGGGCCGCCCCGTGGGGAAGGTGTCCTCCAGCGCCCACTGCTCGAACGGCTCGGCCACCACCGGCCAGGCGTCGTCGATGCCGAAGCGTTCGGCCACCAGCGCGCGGTCGGCGTCCGTGGTGACCGGCGTGATCCGGTCGACCATGGAGCTCGGGAACGCGACGTTCTCCTCGATCCAGGCCGCGAGGTCGGCGTCCTTGGCCCGCGCGAACGTCGTGAACGCCCGCCGCGCGACCTCGCCGTTGCCCTGGATGTTGTCGCAGCTCATCACCGTGAACGGCGGCACGCCCCGGTCCCGCCGGCGGCGCAGGGCCTCGGTGACCAGCCCGAACGTCGTCGCGGGGACGGCGCCGTCTACCAGGTCGGCGGCGACCGCCGGGCCCGTCAGGTCGAACTCGCCGGTCACGTGATGGATGTTGTATCCGCCCTCGGTGACCGTGAGCGAGACGATGCGCACGTCGGGGGAGGCCATCTTCTCGAGCACGACCTCGGGGTCGTCGGGCGCCAGCAGGTACTCCTTGATCGACCCGATGACGCGCGCCTCCAGGCGTCCGTCCGGGTGCTTGAGCACCAGCGTGTAGAGGCCGTCCTGCGCGGCGAGCGCGTCGCGCATCCGGACGTCGCTCGGCAGCACGCCGACGCCGCAGACCGCCCAGTCCAGCGCCTTGCCCTCGGACATGAGCCGGTCCAGGTACATCGCCTGGTGCGCGCGGTGGAAGCCCCCCACCCCGAGATGGACGATCCCGGTGGTCAGCCGCGACCGGTCGTAGGTGGGGACCACCAGCGCCGCGCCGCTCGGCGCAGACGCCACCAGGCCGCCCACGGTCTCTTCGTCGAGTGCCGTCATCGTGCTCCTCCGCCGCCCTTCAGACTCCGTTGAACGTCCGGCCAGATTAACAGATGAGCGCACCAGTGGTCACAGATGAGCGGAGCCTGAGTGCAGGAATCGGCGCCGTAGGATCTGACGTTGACGTCAGAGATACAGGCATGGAGACATGGGGGACATGATGGTGCGGACCGGCGAGATGATGCGGATCGGCGAGCTCGCCGGACAGGCCGGCGTGAGCGTCCGCGCGTTGCGCTACTACGAGGAGCAGGGCCTGCTGACCTCGGAGCGCTCCGCCTCGGGCCAGCGCTACTACACGGAGGACGCCGTCGACCGCGTCCGGCTGATCCAGGTGCTGTACGGCGCCGGCCTCAACAGCAACACGGTCCGCGACATCATGCCGTGCATGGACTCGGGCATGGCCTCGACCAGCATGCTCGAGCTGCTCGCCACCGAGCGCGACCGGATCGACGAGCGGATGCGCGAGCTGGCCGAGACCCGCGACCGGCTCACCACGGTCATCGAGCAGGGCCACGCCACGCGCGACTGAGCGCGTTCAGCCGACCGCCGCCGCGTAGCGCCGGGACAGCTCCGCCAGATGCTCGACCAGCCGCTGCGGCTCCCGCACCGTGAAGTCGAGACCGAGCATGCCGATCCACACGGCCACCATCTCGATGCTGTCGCCGCCCGTGACCAGCACGCAGGTCCTGTCGTCCACCGGCTCGACGGTGCCGACGGCAGGGTTGATCCGGGCGAGCACCTCATCGGCAGGCGCGCGCACCAGGATGCGGGCGTGCACCGCCCAGCCCGTCCGGGCCACCTCGCGGACCACGAGCTCGGTCAGGTCGATGGGCGGGTCGGTGGGCACGAACCGCCGTCCGCCCGGCGTGCGCAGCTCCAGCCAGTCCACGCGGAACGGCTGCCACTGACCCGAGCCGACGTCCCGCCCCACCAGGTACCACCGGCGCTGCCAGGCAACGAGCCGTGCCGGCTCGATCTCACGCGGCGCCTCGCGGTACCAGCAGCGCAGCCCCTGGTGGTCGCGGATCGCGGCGGCCAGCTCGGTGAGCAGCCCGGGGTCGACGGCGGGGTCCTCGACGTTGCTGCTCGTGTTGACCGGCCCGGCGCTCGTGGCGTCACGCAGCGCGGCCACCTGGCGGCGCAGGCGGTCGGGCAGGACGTGCTCCAGCTTGCCGAGCGCCCGGGCACTGCTCTCCTCGATCCCCGCGACGGCGCTGGCGGACCGCAGGCCGACCGCCATGGCGACCGCCTCGTCGTCGTCGAGCACCAGCGGGGGGAGCTTGCCGCCCACGCCCAGCCGGTACCGGCCGCCAGGCCCCCGCACGCTGTCGACGGGATAGCCCAGGTCGCGCAGGCGCGCGACGTCGTTGCGCACCGTGCGGTCGGTGACGTCGAGCCGGTCCGCGAGCTCGGGCCCCGACCACTCGGCGCGGGACTGCAGCAGGCCGAGGAGGGCGAGCAGACGCCCCGCCGTCGTACTCATCGCGGCTCCTTCTGTTTCCGAGCGTTTTGTCCGAGAAATTACTCCAGTCTTGAAAGAATAGAGGAACGAACGGTTCCTGAACTGCTCGTAATGTCTGAGACATGGAGACCACGCAGAACACCCAGGACAACACCGCCGCCGACATCCGCCCCTTCCGGATCGAGATCCCGCAGGCCGACCTCGACGACCTCGCGGACCGTCTCGCCCGCACCCGGTTCGCCCCGGCCGCCCCCGGCGACTCGTGGGACTACGGGACGCCCGAGTCGTACCTCCGCGAGTCCGTCGAGCAGTGGCGCAACGAGTTCGACTGGCGCGCGGTCGAGGAGCGCGCCAACTCCTTCCCGCAGTTCATCACCGAGATCGACGGGCAGAACGTGCACTTCGTCCACGTCCGCTCGGCGGAGCCCGGCGCGCGGGCCCTGCTCCTCTCCCACACCTACCCGGGCTCGTTCCTCGAGTTCCTCGACCTGATCGGGCCCCTCACCGACCCGGTGGCGCACGGCGGCCGGGCAGAGGACGCGTTCCACGTGGTGGTCCCGTCCACCCCCGGTTTCGGCTTCAGCACCCCGCTGAGCGAGCCGGCCGACGGCGGGAGCTGGACCATGGCCCGCGTCGCCCGCACCTTCGACACGCTGATGCGGCAGCTCGGCTACGACTCCTACGGCATCCACGGCAGCGACGGCGGTGCCATGATCGGGCGCGAGCTGGCGGTCCTCGACCCGGAGGGCTTCCTCGGCGCGCACGTGCTGCAGCTCTTCTCGTTCCCCTCCGGCGCGGAGGGCGAGATGGACGGGTTCGGCCCCAAGGAGTTCGCCGCCCTCGGACACATGCAGTGGTTCCAGAGCGTGGGCGGGTACAACGCGATGAACGGCTCGCGACCGCAGACGATCGCCGCGGGGCTCAGCGACTCGCCCGTCGCACAGCTCGCGTACAGCGAGCTGTTCGAGAACTTCGGCAACGGAACCAGCCTGGTCTCCCGCGACCAGGTGCTCGCGCAGGTCAGCCTCTACTGGCTCACCAACACGTCCGCGACGGCGGTGCGGTACCACTACACCGAGCAGCGTTCGGGCGCGGAGCCCGTGGTGAGCACCGGCCGGATCGGCGTGGCCGTCTTCGCCGACGACTTCCAGACCATCCGGGCGTTCGCCGAGCGGGACAACGCGCGCATCGAGCACTGGGCCGAGTACCCGAAGGGCGGCCACTTCGCGGCCCTGGAGGTTCCGGAGCTGGTGGTGCAGGACCTGCGGACGTTCTTCGGCCAGGCCTGAGCGCACGAAACCCCGCCGGTCGAGCGGAAGCCCCGCTGGTCGAGCGTGTCGAGATCCAGGTCTCGACACGCTTGGCCAGCGGGGCTTCGGCATGACCAGCGGGGGCCAGCTCGACCACAGCCCGGCCCGGACGTCAGCCCGCGTCGTGCCGCGCCACGAACTCGACGACCCGGGCCGTGACGAGGTCGGGGAGCTGCCCGCGCACGCCGTGCCCCGCCCCGGGATAGATCTCGACCTCGGCGGACGGCAGACGTTCGGTGAGACGCCGCTGCGCGGTGAGCGGTTCCGAGACCACCGAGACGCCGCCGTAGACCGCCAGGAGCGGCGGGGCGAACGACTCCAGCTCCGCGTCCTTCAGCGGGCGCGCCCAGCCGGCCGCGAGCCTGTATCCCTGCGCGGCCTTCGCGGTGGCCCGCTCGGCGTCGGTCATGGTGACACCCGGCGTCAGCCACTCGCTCATCCTGCGCCAGCCCTCGTCGGTGGTGTCCCCGCCGAACCGGATCATCTTCAACAGGGCCCGCCAGGGCGTCCTCACGATCACCCCGTTCGGCTCGATCAGCGACACGCTCGCCACCCGGTCCGCCGCGTGCAAGCCCACGAGGGTCGCGTGCCAGGCGCCGGACGACTCGCCCAGCACGTGCGCACGGTCCAGGCCGAGCCCGTCCAGCACCGCGGCGAACCAGACCCCGTAGTCGGCGTCACCGGTCAGCGGCGCGGTCTGCACGCTGCGCCCGGCCGACCCGATGGTGTCCAGCGCGTAGACGGCGCGGTCCCTGGCCAGCCCCTCGACGACCTGGTGCCAGTGCAGACTGCTGCCGAGCACGCCCGCGAGCAGCACGAGCGGCTTTCCGTCGCCGGAACCCGACCGCCGGACGTGCGTCGACCCGAACGGGGTCGGGACGTCCGTGAGGACCGCCGGGACCGGCCAGTGCTCCGTCATCGCCTCGTACGTGCGCAGATAGGCCTCGCGCGCCGCGTCGCTCCTGAACCTTCCGACCTTGGCCATCGGCCCCTCCTCGTTTGATGGTATGAACGTATCATCTATGCTGGTCTGCACATACCATGAAGAGGCGCCGGACGGCGCGCGGACGAGAGAGCGGGACCACATGCCGAAGCTGGCCGACCACGATCAGCGGCGGACGCAGATCACGGACGCCGCGCGTCGCGTCATCGCCCGCGACGGCCTCGGGGCGGCCACCTTCCAGTCCGTCGCCGCGGAGGCCGGTATCTCGGTGCGGCTCGTGCAGTACTACTTCGGCACCAAGCGGAAGTTCCTGCTCGCCACCCACCACGCGGTGGTGGCCGACGCCGGCACGCGGTTCACCCGCCGGCTGAGCGTCCTCGGCACCGACCCCGGACCGCACGAGGTGATCCGCGCGATCCTCACCGAGCTGCTGCCGACGGACGCCGACCGGCGGCGGGACACGGTGGTCCTGAACTCGTTCCACGCCGCGGCGCTCACCGACCCCGACGTCACCGCGGAGGACACGCTGGGCGCGCCGCGCTTCCTCGTCCGGGCGATCGCGGAGCAGCTGCACCGGGTCCGCGGGGACGCGGCGCCGTCGGCCGGGCGGGCCGCCGAGCTCGACGCCGAGCTCATCGTGACGGGAACGAGCGGCCTGGCCCAGCTGCTCCTGGTGGACGACGCCGCCGAGGCGCGGGTCGCCGAGCTCCTCGACCGGCTCCTCGACCGGCTGGTCCCTGCCTAGCCGAGGCTCGTGTAGGCGACGTGGAACGCCACCGCGACGACCGCCGTACCGCCGACCGCGAGCGCGACCGGCAGCGCACCCCGTACGCGGCGTACGAGCAGGCCGGCCACGAGCGCGAGCCCGGCCACGCCGATCAGCGTCCAGTAGACGGGGCTCGTCGTGTCCCCGACGACGGTGAGCCCGTAGACGCACTCCCCCACTCCGATGCCCGCCAGCAGCGCCCCGCCGAGGGCTGCGCGGACGCCGGTGGCCCGCAGCCACGATGCCGCGACACCCACGAAGGGGCCGACCACCACGCCCACGACGGAGAACAGCAGCGGGTCGTACACGAATCCACGCAACTGCGACGCGACCATGTACCCGAGGACGAGGAGCACGAAGCTCACGGCTCCCAGCACCGCCGCGGGCCCTGTGCGTGCTCGGGACCAGTACACGAGCGCCGCCGTGAGCACTGTCCAGCCGCTGGCCGAGTTCGCGAAGGAGGCGAACGCGTCCGGCAGGAACCCCTGCGCGTAGGACGTCAGGCCGCCCAGCAGGAAGCTCAGGACCACGGCGATCCCGAGGCGCACGGCCGGGCGAGAGAACGTCGCGGCGCGGGGTGGGGCGTGGTCCACGGTGGTCATGGCCAGAACCTAACGACGGGCGCCGGCACCGGCATCGGCCCCAGGGCTGATCGCCGTCGTACCCAGGGTGGACATGTAGCCGGACGTCGTCGTGCCACGCCGTGCGGGCCGGAGCCGCTCGTCCGGTTCAGGCCGCGCAGTACCGGTCCGCGTAGTCGCCGAACGCGGCCCCGACGTCCGCCGCCGTCAGCCCGTACCGGGACAGCTCGTACTCGTGCCAGCCCATCGGGCTCAGGCCGGGACACGCGGCGAAGGACCGCAGGAGAAGGCGGAGATCGTCGACGAACTCCGGGACCGCCACGGCGTGCGCCCTCGTCTTCCGCTCCGCCTTGACCACCAGCGCGTCGAACGCGCGGTCAGGTGCCCGCATCCCGGCGGTCGCCGGGCGCAGCAGCACGTTCAGAGCGCTGGTGGCGAGCGAGGTGCGTCGCACGTCGACTCCTCCGGAGGGGGCGGCTGAGCGGGCCGCTTCCACCCTGGTTCGGCGCGAACCCCCGGTGGAGGAATCGTCACGCCGGGGCGGCGACGAGCCCCCGCAGGATCTCCCGCCCCGCCTGCCAGGGGCCGACGCCGCTCGCCTCGTTCACGTGGCCGGCCTCCCCGATCCCCACGACCTCCGCACCCCACACGGCGGCCAGGTCCCGGGTCCACCCGGCGGCCGCGTACGGGTCGTCCTGCGAGACGACGACGGTGACCGGGACCGGGAGCCGACGTCGGACGACCTCGAAGCCGCCCGCCCTCGCCGCGGCAGGGAACGCAGGCCCGCAAGCATCGGGGACGGCGACGAGCAGGGCACCGGCCACCACGTCCGGTCCGCGCTCGGCGAGCCACGATGCGGCGGTCAGACAACCGAGACTGTGCGCCACGAGGAACACCGGGCGGCCTCCGTCCGATACGGCGCGGGTCAACGCGTCGGCCCAGTCCAGCGCATCGGGCGCGTCCCACGAGGCGGGCCCGAACCGGACGGCGGGCAGGTCGCGCTCCCAGTGCGTCTGCCAGTGCTCCGGCCCGGATCCGCCGTACCCGGGCACCGTCACGTACCTCACCGAACGGCTCACAGGACGGCTCACCGGGCGGCCGCCATGTCGGCGCCCGCCGCACGCCGGGCCGCACGCACACGGGCAGCCGCCACGAACGCCTCGATCACGGCGTGCGGCTGAGAATCCGCCAGCTCAGGCTGGAACGCCGTGCCCAGCCAGAACGCGTCGCCCGGCAGCTCGACCACCCGAGGCTCCCCCTCGGGGCTCGTTCCCGAGACGACCAGCCCGGCCGCCACCAGCGGTTCGGCATCGGCGGCGGTCAGCCCGAACGAGCAGTGGAAACGCTCGAAGCTCCGCTCACCGAGGGCCTCGGCCGCCCGGCTGCCCGGCACGACGTCGACCTGTCCGCTGCGGCCCTTGAGCGAGCACGCCAGCTCGGTGATGAGCGCGGTCGACGCCGGAGCGGCCCCGGCGTCCGCCGCGCCCGCCACCTGGCTCTCGGCATGCCGCACCCTGATGCCCACCACGTCGCGCGCGAACTCCAGGACCATGTGCTGGTACCCGCCGCACGTCCCCAGCAGCGGGGTACCTCCCGTCCGGGCGGCGCGGATCGTCTCGATGACCCGGTCCTCGTCGGCGTACGGGGAACCGGGGACCACCCAGACACCGTCGAACGCCGTCGCCTCGGCAGGCGCGAGGTCGGTGGTCGAGAGCCAGTGCAGGTCGACGTCGTCGTACCGGCCGGCGATCTCGGGGATCCGTTCGTGGGCCCGGACCGCCGTCGAGCGGTCCCCGACCAGTGCGATGCGTGTGGGGTTCATGCGCCCATGCTGAGCCGCCCCGGTGTATCACGTCCAACGATGAATGCCGATTCCCGGATCGTGATCGCTGATACCCGAGTGTCCGCCGGGAGATACTGGCGCCGTGGACACCCGCGCCCTGCTCAGCCTGGCCACCGTCGCCGAGACGGGCTCGTTCTCGCGGGCCGCGAGCGCCCTGGGCTTCACCCAGTCCGCGGTCTCGCAGCACGTCGCGGGCCTCGAGCGGACGGCGGGGACGCCGCTCCTCACCCGGCGCCCGACAGTCGCCCCGACGCCTGCCGGGCGCGAGTTCCTCCGGCACGTCCGGCAGATCCTGGCGCACGAGCAGGCCGCGCGGGCCGCGGTGGCGCGGGTCACCGGGCGCGACGAGGACACGCCGGTCTCGGTCGCCGTCACGCCGGCCACGGAGCAGCTGCTCCCGGTCGCCGGCCGGCTCGCCTCCGTCGTCGTCGTTGACGCCGCCGCGGCCGCGGCCGCCCTCATGTCAGGTGGCGCCGACGTGGCGGTCGTCGACGGCATCGCCGCACCGGGCGACCCGTTGCCCGGGTCGGGCCCGGACCTGGTCGTGCGGGTGGTCCGGGAGGCACCGATCGCCGTGCTGCTCCCCGTCGCTCATCCCCTCGCGCGACGGTCAGGGATCGATCTGGCGGCACTCACCGACGCGCGGTGGCTCGGTACGACCGGCACCACCTGCTCGACGTCGGCACTCGCGTCCGCTGCCAGGCTGGGCCTGCGGCGCGGCACCGCGTACACCGGGACCTCTGCCGACACGGTTGCGGCGCTCGTCCGCGCGGGCCACGGCCTGCATGCCGCGCCGGGGAACCTCGCCCCGCCCGACGGCCTCGCGATCGTGCCGCTCACGGCCCCGCGGCTGGTGCACCGCATCGAGGTGCGGGCACACGCAGGGCCACGGGCCGCGGTGCTCGCCCTGGCCGACGCCGTGGGAACGGCGCCATGACCCTGTCCCGGGATCGGCGGGCCGACGTCAGCTCGCCGGACGCCGGGCGGCACGGCGGAGCGCGACCGCCGCGGCAGCACTGACGAGCAGGCCGCCCGCACCCGCGACGACGAAGGTGATGCGGGCATCGGTCGCGGCGAGCAGCAGACCGCCCAGCGCGTAGGAGAGCCCTGCGGCCAGGCCGATGGCGCCGTAGAGCGTGCCGAACGCCTGGCCGAGGACGGTGGGCGGGACGATGCGCTGCAGGTGGGTGTTGACGCCGACGTCGAGGGCCGCGATGCCCGCCCCGCGCAGGGTCTGGAGCACCATGGCGGCGGCTATCGAGCCGGCCAGACCGGTGACCAGGTTGCCAGCGCTGCTCACCACGAACCCGACGAGCAGCAGCCCGAGGGCCGGCCAGCGTCCGCCCACGCGCCCGAGCAGCAGGTAGCCGAACAGCAGGCCGATGCCCACCCCGGCGTAGAGGATCGCGGCGTCGGAGCTGCTCCCGCCGAGCTCGTCGCGCGCCAGGAAGACCAGGGCGACGTCGTCCACCCCGCTGAAGGCGACCACACCGACGAAGCCGGCGGCGATCACGCGCACCGTGGGGATCGAGCGCAGGTGCCCGAAGCCTGCTGTCAGCTCGCGGTACCACCCGACCGGCGGAGCCTCGTCGGCCGGAGCCGTCCGGAGCACGCTGCCGAGCAGGGGAAGCCGCGCCAGCACGACCGCGGAGACCGCGAAGGTCGCGACGTCGACGAGCAGGACGCCGCGGATCCCGCTCACCGTGAACAGTGCCGCCGCGATCAGTGGGCCGAAGGCTTCGAGCCCGTAGGTGCCGACACCCAGTGCGGAGTTGGCCGCCTCGAGGTCGTCGTCGTCGACCATGCGCGGCACGGCGCTGCGCGAGGCCGCGATGAAGGTGGTGGCACCGATCCCCCGGGCGGCGACCAGGATCAGCAGGACCGGGAGCGGCGGCAGCGACGCGGCTATGGCCAGCACCAGGAGTCCCTGGACCGCCTCGCAGGCGATCATCACCCTGCGGAGCCCGATCCGGTCGCTGATGAGGCCCGCGAGCGGGCCGAACAGGCCCGGCACGCAGTCTCCGGCCAGCAGGAGCAGCGCTACCGCGACGGCGGCGCCGGCCTCTGCCTGGAGGTGGACGAGCAGCGCCACCAGACCGAGGGAGTCGCCGAGGACCGACACGGCCCGGGCCGTCCACAGCACCCGGAAGTCGCGGTTGTGGCGGAGCAGCCGGAACGCGCCGCCCCGTGGCCGGGCCCCGCTCTCGTCCGCTGCGTCAGCCAGGGTCTCGCGCCAGTCCTGGACCGGACGCCGCCACCGGCTGCCGGAGGATCGTCCGCTGCTTCTCGGGTGCGACCCTGCGCAGGTCGCTGAGGTAGATCTCGTGGTGCCTGCCGACCATGCGGAACCCGTTGCCCGGGATGAACTCGTCGTGCATCCGCGCGAGCACGTCCGCCTCGTCGTCGAAGGTGCCGACGTGCAGCGTCTGCACGCACCGCCCCTCGGACAGCGGCTCCAGGCGGAGGTCCTCGAGCCGGGCCGGAGGGCCCTTCGTCCCGGCCCGCGCGACGGCGGCGGTGAACATGTCCTCGTCGATCCAGTCGGGCTGCATGATCATCAGGGTCCAGTCCCAGCGCGCCTTGTCCCGCTCTGCGGTGAAGGAGCTCATGTCCTCGGCCCACCACTGACCCTCCAGCGGCATGACGACGAAGTCGCGCCCGAGGTCGCGCTTCGCCGCGAACTTGAGCGCGTACGCGACCGGGTAGAGCGCCTCGACCGCCTCGGCGAAGGCGGGTGAGGTGTTCGGGTCCCCGTGCCCGTCGATCATGAGGTACTGCAGGTCGGGGACGTCGAGCACCCGGAGCTGGCCCACCTTCGCCTGGTAGGCGTCGAGTCTCTTCTTGAGGTCGACCTTGTCCGTCATACGACACCTGGGCTCGCCGGCGAGCCGCGCCTTTCCGTCTCCGAGTTCTGTCTCCGAGGGGCGTGCAGGGCACCAGTGAACCATCCGGCGGCGCCCGCTCACGTAGGCTGAGCCGGTGGATCCGAGAACACCCCTCAGCTCGAACGGCGGGTTCTCCCGTGTAGTGGTCCGGACACACGTCGGATGACCGCGATCAAGCAGCCCCCGACCCTGACCGGCGTCGACGGGACCGACGGCGCGCTCGCGGCCCGGGCTGACGGCACGACCCTTCGTGACACGCTCACGCGCTACTACTCCCTGACGAAGCCCGGGGTGCTCTACGGCAACGTGCTGACGGCCGCCGCGGGCTTCCTGCTCGCGAGCCGTGGGCAGGTGGACCTCTGGCTGTTCGCCGCTCTCGTCGTCGGCACGACCCTGGTGATCGCGTCGGCCTGCGTGCTCAACAACGTGCTCGACCGCGACATCGACGGCGTCATGGACCGCACCAGGAAGCGGGCGACGGTCACCGGCAGCATCGGCGCGCGGCCCGCCGTCGTCTTCAGCGTGGTGCTCGGTGTCGTCGGCATGGCGATGCTCGTCGCCTGGACGAACTGGCTGGTGGTGGCCGTCGGCCTCGGCGGGTTCGTCGTCTACGTCGTGCTCTACGGGATGCTCTCGAAGCGCCTCTCGATCCACGGCACGCTGGTGGGCAGCGTCTCGGGCGCCGCGCCGATCCTCGCCGGGTACGTGGCGGTCTCCGGTGTGGTCGACGTCGGCGCGGTGCTCGTCTTCCTCGCCGTCTTCCTCTGGCAGATGCCCGAGTTCTACTCGATCGCGATCTACCGGCACGAGGAGTACGCCAAGGCGGGCGTCCCGGTCATCTCGGTGGTCCGGAGCATGCGGAACACGAAGATCCAGATCCTGGCGTACACGGTGGCGTTCGTCGTCTCGACCCTGCTCCTGCCCGTGTTCGGGTACGTAGGGATCGTCTACACCGTGGTGATGGGCGCGGTCGGCGGCTACTGGACCTGGCTCGGCATCACCGGGCTCCGGGCGGACGACGACGACCGCTGGGCACGACAGATGTTCCGGTTCTCGCTCGTGGCCGTCCTGGCGCTCTGCCTGATGGTCTCGGTCGGGCCCGTGCTGCCCTGACGCCTGACGACGAGGCCTATCGCACACCCGCGATCGAGCGCAGCACGTCCACCACGCCGTGCTCGGTGATGCTCCCGCACACCTCGCCGGCCGCACACCGGACCTCGGCCGGTGCGTTCCCCATCGCGACCGCGCGCGCCGCCCACTCGAACATCGCCAGGTCGTTGTGCCCATCACCGACCGCGATCGTGTGCTCCGCGGCAACTCGGAGGCGACGGCGAACACGTTCCAGGGCGCTCGCCTTGGAGAGGCTCGGCGCCGTCAGGTCGAGCCAGTCGCCGGGCTCGGCGGTCGAGCCCAGCGTGACGGTCACGTCGAACCAGCCCAGCTCGCGCCCCAGCCGGGCGACGTCGGCCGCGTGCACGACGGCGCGTGTGGTGGGGGCGGCCCACAGCTCGGGCGTGTGCCCCACGAGGTGCTGCCTGCCGTTGAGCAGCCCGTCCGGGAACAGGGCGCTGACCTGATAGCCCTTGCCCAGGACCTCGGTCGCGAGCAGCGCGTCCGGGATCGCGTCGCGGGCCCGCTGCAGTACACGTCCGGCGTCGAACCGCACCGCGTCCTGGACGATCAGGCGGTGCTCGCTGATCCACGCGGTCACGGCACCGTTGGAACAGATCACGTGGCCCCGACGTAGCCCGAGCCGCTCGACGATCGGCGCCACCCCGACCAGGGACCTGCCCGTCGCGATCACCACGTGGTGGCCGGAGGCGACAGTCGCCTGGACAGCTGTCACCGTCGCGTCCGGGATACGCCCCTCCAACGCCAGCGTGCCGTCGACGTCGAGCGCCACCAGACGCGCTGTAGTGGCGAGTGGCGTCGTCGGCGACGCGGTCAAGGCTTTCTCGGTCACGGTCTTCTCCCGTAGGGGCGAGTCCTGGAGCGCCCGACACCGAGGGGTCTGCGTCGGTATGACCAATCTCGCCCCAGTACGGGGGACGCCGTAACCGCATTCGCGGGCCATCTTGGGGACATTTCAAATGTCCGGAACGTGTCCGAGCAGGACGGGATTCAAACCTGAGCTGGTGAACTCACAGCGAGAGGCCATCCCGTCCTCCTGGTGACAGGATTTCAGAATGGCCTCTGACCAGATGTTTCGGTGGAGCTGGGGAGACTCGAACTCCCGACCCCCTGCATGCCATGCAGGTGCGCTACCAGCTGCGCCACAGCCCCGAAAGGGTGTTCGCCCAGGTGGGCGAGCGTCGTCAGTCTAGACCGATTCGGCCGCTGGGACCAAAGCGAGCCGTCGCCGCCCGACGCCGCCCACCAGGGCGACCCTTCGCAGGTCACGCGGCGGTGATGAGGCTTCCCGTCGTGGCGCGCGCCCGGTCGAGCCGGCCCGCGACGTCGGACCAGTTCGCCAGGTTCCAGAACGCCTTGACGTACTCGGCCTTGACGTTGAGGTAGTCCAGGTAGAAGGCGTGCTCCCACATGTCGAGCATCAGCAGGGGCGTGACGCCCAGCGGCACGTTCGCCTGCTGGTCGAACAGCTGGAACACCAGCAGCCGCCCGCCGATGCTGTCCCAGCCGAGCACCGCCCAGCCGGAGCCCTGGATACCGGTCGCCACTGCCGCGAAGTGCGCCTTGAACGCCGCGAAGCTGCCGAACTGGTCGGCGATGGCCGCCCCGAGCTCGCCGTCCGGCTCGCCGCCGCCCTCGGGCGAGAGGTTGTGCCAGAACACCGTGTGGTTGGTGTGCCCGCCCAGGTTGAACGCGAGGTTCTTCTCGTGCAGGTTCACCGCGGCGAGGTCGCCGCTCTCCCGGGCCGCGGCCAGCGCGTCGAGCGCGGCGTTGGCGCCCGCCACGTACGCGGCGTGGTGCTTGTCGTGGTGCAGCTCCATGATCCGCCCGCTGATGTGCGGCTCGAGCGCCGCGTAGTCGTAGGGCAGCTCAGGCAGGGTGTAGACAGGCATTTCCGGTCCTCTCATCGCAAGATGTCGATACGTCCGACGCTAGAACCTCAACCCCGGTTGAGGTCAATGACGCCGGCGCCGGCGGGACGGTGATCGTCGACACACCCGTCGTCGGCGCAGTGACCCGCGTCACAGCGCCGAGCGGTTGACCCTGTTCCTGGAACACGGTCTGGAGTGGGTCTCGCACGTGTCGAGCAAGAGCGACCGGACGAGGGGTGCGAGATGAATGCACGACGAATGATCAGGGCCGGGCTGGCACTGGCGGCGACGGCGGGGCTCGCCGGATCGCTGCTGGCCGCACCAGCCGTCGGTGACGAGGAGCGGACGAGCGGGCCGGACTGGGGATCCTGTCCGGCGGACATGCCGGACGCGGCGCGGGCGCAGCTGGAGTGCGCGACGGTGCCCGTACCACTGGATTACGACCGGCCCGACGGCACGACCATCGAGATCATGATCTCCCGGCTGGCCAGCACCAAGCCCGCCGACCGGCAGGGCGTGCTGCTCCTGAATCCCGGCGGACCCGGCGGCTCGGGGCTCTCCCAGCCGGCCGACATGAGCGCGCTGGGGATGCCGTCGACGGTCCTGGACGCCTACGACCTGATCGGTATGGACCCGCGCGGGGTGGGCCACTCGGCACCGGTGAGCTGCGGCTTCACCATCGAGCAGAACTACCCGGGCAACGTCCCGCGATACGCCGAGGACGCGGCGGCGGTCACCGAGCAGGCCAGGTTCGCGCGGAAGATCGCCGACCAGTGCGCGGCCAACGACCCGGAGGGCCGGATGCAGCACATGACGACGGCCAACACCGCACGGGACATGGATCTGATCCGGGAGGCGCTCGGCGAGGAGAAGCTGAGCTTCTACGGCGCGTCGTACGGCACCGCGCTGGGCGCCGCCTACGCCTCGCTGTTCCCCGAGCAGGGCGACCGGATAGTGGTGGACAGCAACCTCGGCGCGACGGCGCTCGACCGGGGCAGCCTGCGCAGGTTCGGGCTCGGCATGGAGGACCGCTTCCCCGACTTCGCGGCCTGGGCCGCCGAGCGGCACGACAGCTACGAGCTCGGCCGGACGCCGGGCCAGGTGCGGAAGAACTTCCTCGCCCAGGCGGACCGCCTCGAGCGCCGTCCCGTCGGAGGGATCGACGGCGGCACCTTCCGGTTCTACATGTTCGTCGCGGCCTACGCCGACAGCAGCTTCGCGATGGCCGCGCAGCTCTGGCAGTCGCTGGCCGACGCCGACGCGGCGTCCGCCGCCCGGTACGCGAAGAAGCTGGAGCCCGCAGCGGGCGGGCCGCGCGCGGCGGACGCCGTCCAGCGGCCGGCCGGTGCGACGGCGACCCCATCGCCCTACGACAACACCTGGTCCGCGTTCCTCGCGGTCACCTGCAACGACAGCGACTGGGCCGAGGACGTCGGCACCTACCGGCGCGCCGTCGCCGTCGACCGTGAGCGGTACCCGCTGTTCGGAGCGGCGGCGGCGAACATCACGCCGTGCGCCTACTGGCACAACGACCCGGTCGACCCGCCGGTGGAGTTCGCGGAGGAGGGGCCGGAGAACGTCCTCGTGCTGCAGAACCTGCGGGACCCGGCGACACCGCACCGGGGCGGCGAGATCGCGCGCGAGGCGTTCGGCGACCGGGCCCGGCTGGTCAGCGTGGACGGCGGCGGGCACGGGGTCTACGTCTACGACGACAACCCGTGCGCGCTGAACACCACGACGCGGTTCCTGCTCAGCGGCAACCTGCCGGAGTCCGACGTCTTCTGCGGGGCGTCGAGAACCTCAGGCCTCGCGCTGGACGACGCCGGCCGGCAGGAGCGCGCGGAGGCCCTGGTCCGGCTGAGCCGTGGGCCGGGATCTGCCTGGCGGTAACCGCCGGCGCAACAACGAACGAGAGCCCGGCCGATGGCCGGGCTCTCGTATCGGTGGAGCTGGGGGGACTCGAACCCCCGACCCCCTGCATGCCATGCAGGTGCGCTACCAGCTGCGCCACAGCCCCGAATTGGTCTCCCCCAGCCATCCGGCCGGGCGAGCGTGGTTAGTCTATGCAGACCGACGCCAGGGACCAAATCAAAACCCGCGTGCGCTCCATCACGCCGGAAACCCGGGCAGCTACTGCCGGGCCTCCGGCCCTGACTGCCAGGTGTCGAGCGGGTAGCCGGCGCCCACGTTGTGCGCGACCAGCCGCCATGCCGGTGCCGCGCCCGGGGCGGAGGCGTGCAGGTGCGACCAGTGCACGTTGTGCAGGCCGTGCAGCCCACGCCACGTGGCCGGGTCGAGGCCGAGCAGGCGGGTGATCGCCTGGGTGATCGCCGAACCGTGCGAGACCACCACCAGGGTCTCCCCCGCGCTCAGCGCCTCGGCGTGCCGCAGCACCGCCTCCTCCATCCGGCGGGCGACCACGTCCTTCGGCTCGACCCCCTCGACCGGCGGCTCCCCACCGCTCCGCCAGACCGCGTGCTCGTTTGGCCAGCGCTCCGCGATCTCGGCGTCGGTCATGCCCTCCCAGATGCCGAACGAGCGCTCACGCAACCCGGCATCTGTCACGACCTCCAGGCCCACCTGCCGCGCGTAGGCGGCTGCCGTGTCCCTGGCCCGCCCCAGGTCGCTGGCGACCACGAGGGAAGCCTTGTGCGACGCCGCGAGGGCCGTGGCGCCCTGCTCCGCCTGCCACCGCCCGACCTCGTCGAGCGGGATGTCGATCTGGCCCTGCAGCCGCAGTCCCGCGTTGTACGCGGTGCGCGCATGGCGCAGCAGCACTACCGTCCCAGCTGTCACCGGCGCGAGTCCCCCGCCAGGTAGATGGCGCCGTCGTCGGGGTCGCTGTACTCGCCGGTGTCGCCGCCGCCCCGGGCGTCCTCCGGGAGGTCGATCGCCGGGCAGTCCTTCCACAGCCGCTCGAGCGCGTAGTACGTGCGGTCCTCGGCGTGCTGCACGTGCACGACGACGTCACCGAAGTCGATGAGCACCCAGCGCGCCTGGGCCTTGCCCTCCCGGCGGATCGGCTTGACGCCCTCCTTGAAGAGCTGCTCCTCGACCGCGTCGACGATCGCCGAGACCTGACGCTCGCTGGCACCGGACGCGATGAGGAACACGTCGGTGAGCACCAGCTGCTCGCTCACGTCGAGCGCGATGATCTCCTGCGCCTTGACGCTGCTCGCGGCTCGCGCAGCGATGATCGCGAGCTCTGTGGCCCGCTCCGTAGCGGTCATGCCGCATCTCCTCCGTTGAGGCCGGGCGAGCTGCCCGGCAGACTGCCCAGCAGGGCGGCGGCACCCGTGATGGAGCCGCTGTCGCCCTTGAGCACCAGGTTCCAGATCAGGAGGCCCAGCACGAACGCGACGACCACCAGGATGATGTAGTGCAGCCAGGTGTACTGCGGGCCCTCGTCCTCCTCCTCGTCCCACTCTTCCTC
Source organism: Promicromonospora sp. NPDC050249 (assembly GCF_040656015.1). NCBI lineage: Bacteria > Bacillati > Actinomycetota > Actinomycetes > Micrococcales > Promicromonosporaceae > Promicromonospora > Promicromonospora sp. NPDC050249. Next base: position 52,932 of record NZ_JBFAKY010000009.1, read on the forward strand.
CACCTCACGGCGGGAAGAACGCGACGGGGCGGCGGGGCCGGCAGCGAACTGGCCACCGGGCGCGCCAGGGAACTGCTGTCCAGGACCACCCACCGGGCCGGAGCCCGGGCCGGCCGCACCGGGACGCCCGGGGAACGGGGAACCGGGGGCCTGTGGTGCGCCACCCGGGGGCAGCGACTGCGGGGCGGCCGAGGCAGCCGACTCCCAAGGAAGCGCGGGCGCGGGCGCGCCGCCCGCCATCGGACCGCTGGACGGGCCTCCGGCCTGCGGGGCAAGACTCCCGGGACGCTGCTGACCGAGGCCCGCAGGCGCTCCGGGTCGTGCCCCGAACGGTGATGGCGGGCCCGACGGCGACTGGGTCGGCGCGGAAGGAGCCGGGCCCCACTGCGACGTCTGGCCCGGGTCCCCAGGCCTGCCGGCAGCCGGGGGCATACCGGGGCCGGAGCCCTGCGGGGCGTTCTGCCCGCCGAACCTCCCCGAGCGACCCTGCTGCGGGGCGGGCGGCATGGGCGCAGCGGACGGACGGCCGCCGAACGGGCTGGGCGGCCCACCCTGCGGGCCCTGTCCACCCGGGCCTTGTCCGCCAGGGCCCTGCTGGCCGGGCCCACCGGGGCCCGAGGCCTGCTGGCCACGACCGGGAGCAAAGCCACCAGGACCGGACGGCGCGGCACCCGGCCGGCCCTGTCCGGGCGCACCGCCGCCGTACGGCGGCGGGTTGCCACCGGGCTGCTGCACGGGTGTCAGGCGACCGGTCGCGTCGACGCCGCGCGAGCCACCTGTCGCCTGCGGGGGCCGGGCGACCGGCGGGTTCTGCGGCGACCAGCCGCCCTCGGGCGCGGGCGCGCCACGGTGCGGAGGCTGCTGCTGCCCGCCCTGGGGCGGGTAGGCGCTGCCACCGGTACCACCGGCGGCTGCAGCCGCGGCGGCAGCCTCGCGCTCGCGAATCTCGCGGCGCGTCATGGGACGACCATTGTTGTCACTCATCGTGAAGACCTCGATACAGTCCGTGCTTGGCGATGTACTGGACCACGCCGTCAGGCACCAGATACCAGACCGGCAACCCCTCCTCGGCCCGACGACGGCAGTCGGTCGAGGAGATGGCTAGCGCAGGCACCTCGAGCGTCGTCACGCCGTCCCGAGGAAGCCCGTCAACGGAGAGCTTGTGCCCTGGCCGTGTGACAGCGACGAAGTGTGCCATGTCCCACAGCTTCTCGGCATCCTTCCACCGAAGAATCTGCTGGATGGCGTCCGCACCGGAGATGAAGAAGAGGTCCGCCTCCGGCCGCTGCCGACGCAGATCCCGGAGGGTGTCCACCGTGTAGGTGAGGCCCGCTCGGTCGATGTCGACGCGGCTCACCGTGAAGCGGGGGTTCGACGCCGTCGCGATCACCGTCATGAGATAACGGTGCTCGGCCTGGGTGACCCGCTGCTGCTGCTTGAATCCTGGTCGGCCCGTGGGGACGAAGACGACTTCGTCCAGCCCCAGGTGGGCGACCGCCTCGCTGGCGGCCACGAGGTGGCCGTGGTGGATGGGATCGAACGTACCGCCCATCACCCCGATGCGCGGCCTGCTCCCAGTAGGGGCACTCATACCGTGGGTGCACTCATCTGGTCGTCAGGCTCCCGTCAGGCGGATCAGTGTCGGTTGCCGACGTTGCGGAACGCGTACGTGACGACCAGCGCGGCCACGAGGGAGCCGAAGGCGATCAGGCCGAGAACGATCGGTGCGATCGGCTCGTTGGCGTGCTCCGTAGCGGCCTCGGCGGCCAGGACAGCGTTGTGCAGCACGGGGGTTCCTCCCGGTCGGACGTGCTCAGGTGGGCTTTAGTCTCTCACGGACGAATTGCGGCCTGTACATCGCGGCACTGGGCCACAAGGAGATCCTGGGGAAATCTCCGGACGCTGACGGGCCGTCACGGTTTGACGTGCCCGTCGCCCGTCACCACCCACTTGGTGGTGGTGAGCTCGGTCAGTCCCATGGGACCACGCGCATGCAGCTTCTGCGTGGAGATGCCGATCTCGGCACCCAGCCCGAGCTCACCGCCGTCGGTGAACCGGGTCGACGCGTTCACCATCACGGCCGCGGAGTCCACCTCGGCGACGAACCGGTCCGCCGCGGCGATGTCCCGCGTCACGATCGCCTCGCTGTGCCCGGAGGACCAGGTGCGGATGTGCTCGATCGCCTCGTCGAGGGACGGCACCACCCGGACGCCGAGCTCCAGCGCGAGGTACTCGGTCGCCCAGTCCTCGTCCGTCGCGGGAACCATGTCGGCGCCGGCCGGGGCAAAGGCCATGGCCGCAGGGTCACCGTGCAGCACCACACCGGCGTCGGACAGCGCGGTGAGCGCCGCCGGGAGGAAGCCCGCCGCGGCGTCCTCGTGCACGAGCAGCGTCTCCGCGGCGTTGCAGACGCCTACCCGCTGGGTCTTGGCGTTCATCACGATCGCCACGGCCATGGCGACGTCGGCGGTCGCGTCCACGTAGACGTGCACGTTGCCGACGCCGGTCTCGATCACGGGCACGAGAGACTCGCGGACCACCGTCTGGATGAGGTCGGCGCCACCGCGCGGGATGAGCACGTCCACGAGGCCGCGGGCGCGCATGAGCGCCACGCCGCCGGCCCGGCCGTACGCGTCGATCGTCTGGACCAGGTCGGCCGGCAGGCCCTGCGCCACGAGGGCGTCCCGCATCACCGTGACGATCACGTCGTTCGACGCCGCGGCGGCGCTCCCCCCGCGGAGGATCACCGCGTTGCCCGACTTCAGCGCCAGGCCCGCCGCGTCGACCGTGACGTTGGGACGGGCCTCGTAGATCATGCCGACCACACCCATGGGCACGCGGATCTGGCGCAGGCGCAGGCCGTTGGGCAGAGTCTGCCCGCGCACCACCTCGCCGACCGGGTCCGGCAGGCCCGAGACGTCGCGCAGCGCGTCGGCGATCTGCGCGATCCGCTCCGGGGTCAGCGCGAGCCGGTCCAGGAGCCCGTCGGACATCCCGTTCGCGCGCCCCCGCTCCAGGTCCTCGGCGTTCGCGGCCACGATCCGGTCCGCCGCGCCGACCAGGGCACCCGCGATCGCACCGAGCGCGGCGTCCTTCGTCATGCGGTTCGCCGTGGCGAGGGTGCGCGACGCGACCTTGGCGCGCCGGGCGACGTCGCGCACCGCGGCGGTGACGTCCACCTCCGCGGCACCCGACGGCGGCGGCGTGGCTGCCCCGGGAGTGTCGCCTCCGGTACGTATCGCCTCGTCCTGGCTCACAGTCGTCATGCGTCGAGAGTACGTCGGACGGGCCAGATCACGGAGCGCAGATCCGTGGTGCGGACACTCGCAGGGACGGATGCGCCCTACTGGCCCGTCGGCCGGTCGAGCACCAGGTCGTCCCGGTGCACCACCACGCGGTCGTAACCCTCCCCCAGCTCCTCACGGAGCGTGTAGGTGGAGCGCCCGAGGAGCGCGGGGAGGTCGCTCGCGTCGAAGGCGACGAGCCCGCGCGCGACCACCGTGCCGTCGGGCCCGACGAGCTCCACCGGGTCACCCGCGTCGAACTGGCCCTCCGCCTTCGTGATCCCGGCGGGCAGGAGCGAGGCGCGGCCGCCGAGAACGGCACGCGCGGCGCCGTCGTCCAGGTGGAGGCGGCCCTCCGTGCGTGCCGCGTGCGCTATCCACAGCCGGCGCGCCGACGTGCGGCGTCCCGTGGCGGAGAAGAAGGTGCCGACGTCGTCCCCGGCGAGGGCAGCCGCGGCGTTGCTCGCGAGCGTCAGGACGGTGGGGACGCCCGCGCCGGTGGCGATCCGTACCGACTCGAGCTTGGTGACCATGCCGCCCGTGCCGACCGAGCTGCCGCGCGCGGTCACCTCGACGCCCGAGATCTCGGCGAGATCGTCGACCTGCGGGATGCGCCGGGCGCCGGGGCGCGACGGCGGCGCGTCGTGCAGGCCGTCGACGTCGGTCAGCAGCAGCAGCGCGTCGGCCCGCACGAGGTGCGACACGAGTGCGGCCAGGCGGTCGTTGTCGCCGAACTTCAGCTCGTCGGTGGTGACCGCGTCGTTCTCGTTGATGACCGGCACGACGCCGAGCACGAGCAGGCGCTCGAGGGCCCGCTGCGCGTTCCGGTAGCGGGCGCGGCGGACGGTGTCCTCGGCGGTGAGCAGGATCTGGCCGATCTGGATCCCGAACGCCGCGAACTCCTCCTGGTACCGGCCGGCGAGCTGGCCCTGGCCCACCGACGCCGCCGCCTGCATGGTGGCGAGGTCGCGCGGCCGCGAGCCGAGGCCGAGCGGGCCGATGCCAGCGGAGACCGCGCCAGAGGTCACCAGCACTATCTGGGTGCCGGCGGCCTGCCGTGCGGCCAGCACCTCGACCACCCCGCGCAGCGCCCCGACGTCGAGGTGCCCGTCCGGGCCCGTCAGGGACGACGAGCCGATCTTGACCACCACACGCCGCGCGCCGGCGATCACGGACCGGGCGCCCGGGGCGTCCTGAGGGCTGACCGAAGGTTCGATGGAGCTCACTCCCCCATCCTCGCCGGAGTACCACCCGCGACGCGCGGCCATTTCACGCACCGGTCACACCCACCCTGCCGAGACAGAACCCTGGCGAGGTAGAACCTGTGGTTCTACCTCGCCAGGGTTCTACTTCGGCGGACTGGTTACTCGGAGTCCGGGTCCGTCCAGTGGCCGGCCTCGCGTTCGGTCCACAGCTCGCGCCGGGCCTCGGTCTTCGCGTCCATGCGCTCGTTGAACTCCCGGCGCTTGTCGCCACGCGTCGGCCGGTCGTTCTGCTCGAGACGCAGGTCGGTGCCGCGGCCGCCGAGCAGCTCGGGACCGGTCTGCAGCGTGGGCTCCCAGTCGAAGACGACGGCGTTCTTCGGGTCGCCGATGCGCACCTCGTCGCCGGCGACGGCGCCTGCCTTGAACAGGCCGTCCTCGACGCCGATCTTCGCGAGCCGGTCCGCGAGGAAGCCGACGGCCTCGTCGTTGTTGAAGTCGGTCTGCTTGACCCAGCGCTCCGGCTTGGTCCCGCGCACCTCGAACCAGTAGCCGGTCTCGTCGCCACCGAGACGGCGCACGGTGAACCGCGCCTCGTCGACGGCGCGCGGGCGCAGCACGACCGGGGCGGGCGCAGGCGGCGGCGCCGCGGCGCGGGCCTTCTCGACGGTCTCGGCCAGCGCGAACTTCAGCTCGCGGAGGCCCTCGTGGCTGGCGGTCGAGATCTCGAAGACGCGCAGCCCGCGCTCCTCGAGGTCCGACTTCACGAACTCCGCGAGCTCGCGGGCCTCGGGCACGTCGATCTTGTTGAGCACCACCAGGCGGGGACGCTCGCCCAGCGGCACGCGGCCGCCCTCGAGGCCGATGTCGCCCTCATACTTGGCGAGCTCTTCCTCGATCACGTCGAGGTCGGTGATCGGGTCACGACCGGGCTCCAGGGTGGCGCAGTCGAGCACGTGCACGATCATCGCCGTGCGCTCGATGTGCCGCAGGAACTCCAGGCCGAGGCCCTTGCCCTCGCTCGCACCCGGGATCAGGCCCGGGACGTCCGCGACGGTGAACCGCGACTGGCCGGCCTGCACCACACCGAGGTTCGGCACCAGGGTGGTGAACGGGTAGTCGGCGATCTTGGGCCGGGCGGCAGAGATCGCGGCGATCAGCGACGACTTGCCGGCGCTCGGGAAGCCCACGAGCGCGACGTCGGCGATCGTCTTGACCTCGAGCTCGATCTCGGCGATGTCGCCCTCCTCGCCGAGCAGCGCGAAGCCGGGGGCCTTGCGCGTGTGCGACGACAGCGCCCGGTTGCCCAGGCCGCCCTTGCCGCCCGCTGCGACGACGTACTCGGCGCCCTCACCCACGAGGTCGGCCAGGACGTTGCCGTCCAGGTCCTTCACGACGGTGCCGTCCGGCACCTTCAGGATCAGGTCGCCGCCCTTGCTGCCGTCCTTGTCGCCGCCCATCCCCTGGGTGCCCGACGTCGCCCGGCGGTGCGGCGAGTGGTGGTACTCGAGCAGGGTGGTGGTGTTCGCGTCGACGACCAGCTTCACCGTGCCGCCGTCGCCGCCGTTACCGCCGTCGGGCCCCGCGAGGGGCTTGAACTTCTCGCGACGGATCGAGGCGCAGCCGTTCCCGCCGTTTCCCCCGGCGGCATGAAGCACCACCCGGTCTACGAAGCTGGCCATGTCTCGATCCTCTCAAAAACTGCTCAGGCAAAACTGTTCAGGCACGAACGGCCTCAGGCAGAGCAGCTCAGTACGAGCCGCTCAAGAAAAAGGCGAAGGGGGCACACCGTCACCGGTGCGCCCCCTTACGCGGAAGCCGGTACTCAGGCCTCGACTGTCACGATGTCGATGACCTTGCGGCCACGACGCGCACCGAACTGAACGGCGCCGGGGGTGAGGGCGAACAGCGTGTCGTCCTTGCCGCGGCCCACGTTGATGCCGGGGTGGAAGTGGGTGCCGCGCTGGCGGACGATGATCTCGCCGGCCTTCACGACCTGGCCACCGAAGCGCTTCACACCGAGGCGCTGGGCGTTGGAGTCACGACCGTTGCGCGAGGAGCTCGCGCCCTTCTTGTGTGCCATCTCAGGACCTGTCTTTCGCTACGAAGGAGAAGAAGAAGTATCTGGATCACGCGCAGGCTCACTCGTCAGAGGAGGCCCGCAGCGGAAGTCACTTGATGCCGGTGACCTTGAGCCGGGTCAGCGACTGACGGTGACCCTGACGCTTGCGGTAGCCGGTCTTGTTCTTGTACTTGAGGATCGTGATCTTGGGACCCTTCTCGTCCCGAACGACCTCAGCGGTGACCTTGACCTTCGCCAGCTTCTTCGCGTCGGTGGTCACCTTCTCCCCGTCCACGAGCAGGAGGGCCGTGAGCTCGAGGGTCTCACCGGGCTTCGCCTGGACACGGTCCATGACGACGATGCTCCCGACGGACACCTTCTCCTGACGGCCACCAGCCTTGACGATCGCGTAAACCACGTTCAACTCATCTCTCTAGTCTTGGCGTGCGCGCACGACGGGATCCACCGGCTTTGCTGTGACTCGCTCCGCCGCGGCGGTCGAGTGCGGTGCGCCATGGGCACGCAGGACGGGTGCGCAGACAGCACACCGAAGCACTAGGTTACGCGACGCCCCCGACGGGTTCAAACCGACGGGTGCGTGGTCTTGCCCACCCTCTGCCGCGAACCCCCTCCCGGGCGGTCGCCGGACCGCCAGGGTCGGCACCTGGCGACCTTGATCGGCCTGTGCCTACCCTGGGATCGGGTGATCCCGATGGCCTCTGAACCGGTAGCAGTGCACGACGACATCGAACGCGCCATGCGCGCGGTCCCCCGCCGGGAGTTCCTGCCGCGCTCCCAGCGGCCCCTCGCGCACGAGGACCGGCCGCTGCCCATCGGGCGCGGGCAGACCTCCTCGCAGCCCGCGACCGTCGCCGCCATGCTCCGTCTGCTGCGCGTACCGCTCGGCGCCCGCGTGCTCGACGTCGGCTCGGGCTCCGGCTGGACCACCGCGCTGCTGGCCTACCTTGCCGGACCCCAGGGCTCGGTGCTCGGCGTGGAGCGCGACAGCAGGCTCGCCGAGTGGGGCGCGGCCAACGTCGAGCGCACCGGGATGAGCTGGGCGAGCATCGAGCAGGCCACACCCGGTGTGCTCGGGCATCCCCGCCCCAACGGCTGGGACCGGATCCTCGTCTCGGCCTCGGCGCCCGCGCTGCCGCGGGCCCTGGTGGACCAGATCGGGTACGGCGGCCGCATGGTCATCCCCATCCGGACCACGCTGCTGCTCATCGAGCGGCTGCCCGACGGCCGCACCCGCGCGACCGACCACGGCGGGTACCGGTTCGTGCCGCTGATCGAAGATCCCGAGGCGTGAGCCGCCACCCGCAAACCGGCACGTTTGACATGCAGACGGGCAGCGAAGGACAAGCACAGGTCAAAACACCGTCTGCAACCCTTCGCGAGGCGTCCACATCCTGCCCCTCGCGAGCTAACCTACGCTCCCGTAGGCTCAGGACATCTGCACTATGGACGAAATCGTCCGATTCCCCGACTGGGAAGTCGACACCGAGCATGTGAGGACCACATGGCCCAAGCTGCCCCCCTCGTCCGCGACGGCTTCCGCCCGACGAAACCCCGCGACCCCAATGCGCAGCCGGTGACCAGCACGTACACGTCGCTGGCACGCACCGTGCGCGACGCCGGACTGCTCCACCGGGCGCACCGCTACTACGCCTGGACCCTCGCCGCGCTCACCGTCGCGCTCGGCGGGATCATCACGGGCTTCGTCCTGCTGGGTGACTCCTGGTTCCAGCTCCTCATGGCAGGAGCGCTCGGCCTGGTGCTGACGCAGTTCGCCTTCGTCGCACACGAGGCGTCGCACCGCCAGGTCCTCGAGTCCGGACGCCGTAACGACCAGCTGGGCCGCTTCCTCGCCAACGCAGTGGTCGGCATCAGCTACTCGTGGTGGATGAACAAGCACACCCGGCACCACGCGAACCCGAACCGGGTCGGCAAGGACCCGGACATCGCGAACGACACGATCGCCTTCACCGAGGAAGGCGTCCGCCAGCACCGCGGGCTCAAGCGGTGGATCAACCGCTACCAGGGCTGGCTGTTCTTCCCCCTCCTCACCCTCGAGGGCCTGAACCTGCACGTCACCTCGATCCAGTCGCTGTTCCAGGGAACGCCGGAGACACTCCGCTCCCGCGTGGGCGAGCTCGTGACCATCGCGGTACGCCTCAGCGTGTACGTCGCGATCCTGATGCTGGTGCTGCCGGTCGGCATGGCCTTCGCGTTCCTCGGTGTCCAGATGGCCGTCTTCGGCGTCTACATGGGCGCATCGTTCGCCCCGAACCACAAGGGCATGGCGATCATCCCCGCCGACAGCAAGCTCGACTTCCTCTCGAAGCAGGTGCTCACCTCGCGCAACATCAGGGGTGGCTGGTTCATGAACATCCTCATGGGCGGGCTGAACTTCCAGACCGAGCACCACCTGTTCCCGAGCATGCCGCGCCCGCATCTCATCCGGACCGCCGTGATCGTCCGGGAGCACTGCGCCAACCTCGGCATCCCCTACACGGAGACGACCCTGGCGCACTCGTACCTGCTCGTCGTCAACTACCTGAACCGGGTGGGACTCGCGGCACGCGACCCGTTCGACTGCCCGGAGTACCACTCGCTCCGCAAGGTCTGACCTTCGGGGCAGCAGCAGACCTCGCCGTGCCGAAGGGCGCGAGCGGCCGCCAGCGCGTCAGCGTCTACCGGTCACTCGCGCCCTTCCGCGCGCCGGTCCGCGTGCCGACGGCAGCGCGCCTCGTACGACTCCGAGCCGCCGACGTGCGCGGCGACCGGTACCAGGGCGCCGCCCGTGTCGTCGTCGGCGGTGGTCACCGGTGGCGCTCCAGGCACCCTGACGTGGAAGGCCGCGTCCGCGCCGCACACCGAGCAGACGGCGGTGAGCTTCTCCACCGACTCGGCGAGCGCCATCAGCTCGGGCAGGGGCGAGAACGGCCGGCCGTCGAACGTGACGGACAGCCCCGCGACCACCACCACGAGCCCGCGGCGGGCGAGCTCCGAGGCCACTGGCACGAGGCCCGCGCCGAAGAACTGCGCCTCGTCGACGGCGACGAGCTCGGTCCGGGCGCCGTCCCCGGCGTCGGCGTCCAGCAGGGCGAGGATCTCCGCGGCGTCCGACACCGTGTGGGAGGGCACGCCCTGACCCGAGTGCGAGGTCACCCTGCCCAGCCCCCTGCGTGCGTCGAGCGAGTGACTCACCACCAGCACCCCGCGCCGGGCGATCCGGGCGCGCCGCACCCGGCGCAGCAGCTCCTCGGACTTGCCCGCGAACATAGGGCCGGCGATCACTTCGAGGCGCCCAGCGCCCAGGCCGTCTTCCATGGTCGTCAGTCAACCATTCCACTAGGTTGACGAGCATGACCACCGACGTCGAGACCGTGCTGTTCCTGCCGGGGCTGGGCGCCGGCACCGATCCGTGGGAGGCGCAGCTGCGCGCCCTGCCCGCCGGGTTCACGGGCCTGGCCCCGGACATCCCTGGGCTCGACCGTGCCGCGACGCCCGGCGCCTTCACGTTCGCCGGAGCGGCACGCGCGCTGCGGGACCTGCTCGACGAGCACGGGATCGACCGGGCGCACGTCTGCGGCCTGTCGCTCGGCGCGATGACGGCGACCCAGCTCGTGCTCGACTTCCCCGAGCGGGTCGCCTCGCTCGTGCTCTCGGGCAGCCAGGTCCGCGTGCCTCCCGCGCTCATGGCGATCCAGCGGACGATCGTCCGGATGCTGCCGGAGCGCGCCGCCGAGCGCATGGTCCTGACCAAGGCGCAGTGGCTCGGGGCCCTCCAGGTGGTCGGGGACATGAACTTCCGCGAGCGGCTGGCGAGCATCCAGGCGCCGACGCTCGTCCTGTGCGGCAGCCGCGACTTCGCCAACCTCGCACCGGCGCGGGAGCTCGCCGCGACGATCCCGAACGCCGAGCTGCGGATCGTCCCGCGGGTCGGCCACCCGTGGAACCAGCAGGAGCCGGAGCTCTTCTCCCGGACGATCGCCGAGTTCTACGAGCGGCTGTCCGCGGACGGCTGAGGTTCCAAGGGCTCCTGCCACTCGCCGCGGAGCACGCCCATGACCACCGAGTCGTGGCGCACGCCGTCGACCACCCTGGCCTGGCGGAACCGCGCCTCCTCCACGAAGCCCAGCGCCTTCCCGACCCCGAGCATCGCCTCGTTGCCCGACCATGTCGCGAAGTCCAGCCGCACCCAGGGCGTGCGCTCGAACAGTACAGACGTCCAGAGGGCAAGCGCCGTGCGTCCGATCCCCTGGCCGCGCACCGCCGGGTCGTACACGGTGACGCCCATCGGGCCCACTGCGTCTCGCGCGACTCCCAGTACCACGCCACGGTCCCGACGAGCTCGCCGCCGACGTCGACCACCAGCCTGCCCGGCGGCAGTGCCCCGGCGCCCGACGGCGGTGCCCCGGCGCCTGAGGGCTCAGGCTGCGGAACCCGGGACGCCGACCAGGCCAGGCCGTGGTTCCAGGCGAGAGCCTGGACGATCGCATCCGCTTGTTCGCCGGTGGGCGCCGGGTAGTACGGGCCGTCCCAGCGATGCCAGTCGTGCTCGGGCCGGTCGGTCGGTGGCAAGCCAGGCTTCATGACTTCGGTCGCTTGCCCTGAGATCGGTCGGTTGATTGACCGATCTCAGGGCAGGTGACCGAAGTCATGGCTGGGCCGGTGCAAGGGACCGAAGTCAGCCACCCCAGGCGCCCCCGGCCACCGACCGACCCCCTGGCCGACAGCTCGCCGACCGCTGGCCCAGCCTCCACATCACAGCACCCGCGAAACGCCCGGGATCTTTCGCAGCAGGTGGGCGAAGCCCCAGCACAGCGGCACCGAGAGGGCGAGCAGGATGAGGAACTTCACGCCGGCCGGAGCGGCCAGCGGCGCGAAGATCATCGCGACACCGACCAGCACGAGCGGGTGGATGACGTACACCGCGAACGAGTTCTGCGCCGCCCAGCGCGCCCAGGCGGGCTGGCCCGAGAACCGCTCCCGGAACAGGACCAGCAGGGCCACTATCGTGCTGACGGCGAAGACGTTCTCCGCGAGGCTCGCACCCAGCTGGGCGAGCGGCCCGGCGCCGGGCGCGGTCGCGAGGGCGGCGCCACCGAGTGCCGGCCCCAGGCTGACGAGCGCCACGACCAGAGCCACGCGCCCCTGCCGCACGGTGAGAGCGGTGAGCCACCCGCGGCGCACCGCGAGCAGGCCGACCACGAAGAGGACCACGTACTGCGGCAGGTACGCCGGGGAGGGCAGGCCCGCGAACTCCCAGTAGGTCCCGGACGGGACCGCGAGGCGCCAGAGGAACGTGGCGGCGGTCAGCACCGCGACCAGCCCGGCGATCGCCCGGAAGCGGACCGGTCGGGGTTCGGCGTCGACCGTCGTCGGCGATCCGGCGTCCGCGATGCCGGACCGTGCCGTCGAGCGGGCGCGCAGCGCGCGGTAGGCGGCGTACGCGAGAGACATCACCAGGAGCACCTCAGCGAACCACAGCGGGCCGACGTCACCGACGGTGAACCAGAACTGCAGGAACGACTCCCCCTCCGCGCGGTGGTCCGGCCAGCTCTGCAGGGACAGCAGCGGCCGGGCCACCAGCCAGAAGGCCACCAGCGGGACGCCGAGCCGGAGCAACCGGTCCCTGGCGAAGGCGCCGGGCCCCTTGCGGTCGACGGACCCGGGAGCGAACAGGCCGGAGAGCAGGAAGAAGAACCCCATGAAATAGAGCTGGTTCACGATCACCAGCAGCATCAGCGCGATGCCGGACGGGCTGGTGCTCGGCTCGGTCCAGTACCAGAGCGGGAGCGCGCCGTAGGTCAGGGCGCTGTGGTGCGCCAGGACCAGCACGGTCAGCAGCACCCGCAGGTTGTCGACGTACCCCATTCGGGTAGTGGTCGGCCGTACGGCGGTGGTGGTCATCGTAGGTCTCCGAGTCTCGTGCGGTTCACTGCTTCCGTGGTTCATTACTCGACTAATGAACCACAGAACGTGGTGGTTCCGCAAGGGAGATCTGGGTGGGCAGTGTCCGGGCACGAAAAAACGAGGGCCGCCACCTCGCGGTGGCGACCCTCGTCCGGATCAGGTCAGAGGCCGAGCAGCCTCGCCCAGAAACCCTTCTTCTGCTCAGGCGACCTCGTCGCCAGCTCCTTTGGGCGGTTCCGACTGCCCAGTGTCGGAGCCCCCCTCCGGCGCATCGCTCGCCGACCGTGCGGCGTCCGCCGGCGATCCCGCAGAGTCGCGTGAGTCAGGGTCGGGTGAGTCAGGAGAAGCCGCCGAGCCGGAGCTCGCGGACGTCGACGTGGTGCCGGTAGCACCGGCGGTTGGCAGCTGGATCTCGTCCAGGGTGGCGGGACCGTCGTCCGAAGGTTCCTTCGGCTCGTGCGCATGCTGCGCGGCGGCGGCGATGGTGGCGAGCGTGGCCTTGACGGCCTCGCGGGCCTCGGACCGCTCCTCGGGCAGGCTCGCGACGGGCGTGGTCTCCAGCACGGGAGCCACCTTGCCCTCCTTGCCGCGCTTGCGGCGCGCACGCGGGGAGCGCAGGCCCTCGTCGGACGACGCGGGCGCGCTGCCCGGACCCATGCCGTTGCCCGACTTCTCGATGGGCTCCTCGTGCACGATGAACCCGCGGCCCTTGCAGTGCTCGCAGGTCTCGGAGAACGCCTCGACGAGGCCCTGGCCCACACGCTTGCGCGTCATCTGGACCAGCCCGAGCGAGGTCACCTCCGCCACCTGGTGCTTGGTGCGGTCCCTGCCGAGGCACTCGACCAGACGACGCAGCACCAGGTCCCGGTTGGACTCGAGCACCATGTCGATGAAGTCGATGACGATGATGCCGCCGATGTCGCGCAGGCGGAGCTGCCGCACGATCTCCTCGGCCGCCTCGAGGTTGTTCCGCGTGACGGTCTCCTCGAGCGTGCCGCCGGCACCGGTGAACTTGCCGGTGTTGACGTCCACGACCGTCATCGCCTCGGTGCGGTCGATGACCAGCGAGCCGCCCGAGGGCAGCCAGACCTTGCGGTCCATACCCTTGGCGAGCTGCTCGTCCACCCGGTGCACGTGGAACACGTCGGTGTTCTCGACCCACTTGGACACGCGCTCGCGCAGGTCCGGGGCGAGCTCCTCGACGTAGTGCGCGATCTCGTCCCACGCGCCCTCGCCCTGCACCACCAGCGACGAGAAGTCGTCGTTGAAGATGTCACGGACGACGCGGATGGCCATGTCCGGCTCGCCCTGGAGCAGAGCGGGGGCGTTGGCCTTCTTCGACTTCTCCTGGATCGCGTCCCACTGGCCCTGCAGCCGCTCGACGTCGGCGCGCAGCTCGTCCTCGCTCGCCCCCTCGGCCGCGGTGCGCACGATCACGCCCGCACCCTCGGGAACCACCTCGCGGAGGATCTTCTTGAGGCGCGAACGCTCGGTGTCGGGGAGCTTGCGGCTGATGCCGGTCATGCCACCACCCGGCACGAACACCAGGTACCGGCCCGCGAGCGTGACCTGGCTCGTGAGCCGGGCACCCTTGTGGCCGATCGGGTCCTTGGTGACCTGCACCAGGACCGAGTCGCCCGACTTCAGCGCCTGCTCGATCCGGCGCGGCTGCCCCTCCAGGCCCGCGGCGTCCCAGTTGACCTCACCCGCGTACAGCACGGCGTTGCGGCCCTTGCCGACGTCGACGAACGCGGCCTCCATGGAGGGCAGCACGTTCTGGACGCGGCCCAGGTACACGTTGCCTGCCATCGACGCCTGTGACTGCTGCGAGACGTAGTGCTCGACGAGCACGCCGTCCTCCAGCACCGCGATCTGCGTGCGGCCGTCCTTCTCGCGCACGATCATCGACCGCTGCACCGACTCGCGGCGGGCCAGGAACTCGGCCTCGGTGATGATCTGACGACGACGCCCGTGGTCGCGGCCCTCGCGGCGACGCTGGCGCTTCGCCTCGAGGCGTGTGGACCCCTTGAGCGCGGTGACCTCGTCGGTACGGGTCGTGCGGACGGCGGCCGCCTCGGCGCGCTCGCCCCGCGTACCCCGGCGGCGCCGGCGACGACGGCGGCTGCCGCCCTCACCCTCGGCGTCACCCTCGCCGTCAGCCGCGTCCTGGGCGGCGTCCTGCTCGTCATCGTCCTCGTCGGACGCCTGCGCGTCCTCCTCGGAGTCGTCGTCCTGCTCCTCGTCCGCCGAGTCGTCCTCGTCGTCCAGGCGGTTCGCGCGGCCGCCACGACGGCCACGTCCACCTCGACGCCGACGGCGGCGCGACGGGCGCACCTCCTCGTCGTCGTACTCCTCGAAGTCCGCCGGGGCGAGCTCCTCGAGCTCGACGCCCTCGGCGGCCAGCTCGTCCTCGATCGCGCCGACCTCGTCCACGGCGGCGGCGTCGTCCTCGCTCAGCTCGGCCGCGACGAAGTACGGCACGGCGGCGCTCGTCTCCCGGTCGGGAGACGCCACGGACGCGTCCGCGACGGGCTCGACGGCATCGGCCTGCGCGCTCGGGGCAGTGTCCTGCGTGTCCGGCCGCACGGCCGGCTCGATGCTGGGTCCGCCCGTACGACGCACCGCCCGGCGCGAGCCGGACCGGCGCGCCCTGGGCTCGGCCGGGGCCTCGGCTGCCTCCTGGGGCTCGGCCCCGGCCTCGGTCACCCGCTCGGAGCGGGGCTCCGCGGGACGCTCGACGACGTGCTCCGCCGCACGTGCGGGCGCCTCGGCGGCCTGCTCGACGGGGCGAGCGACCGGGCGGGCGAACGTCGGCGTCAGGTCCTGCGGACGCGGCGGCCCGGCAGGTGCCTGCGCACGCCGCGAGCGGCGGGCGGCGGACTCGTCGGGCGCCTGGAAGAGCAGCGCGGTGGTGGCGAGCCGCGGGACGCGCGTGCCCGACGTCGTCGCGGCGGGCGACACCGAGGGCTGCGCGGGTGCCTCGGCGGCAGGCGTCTCGACCGCTGGGGCCACGGTGGGCTCCGCTGCCGGACGGCGGCTGCTGCGGCGGCCGCGGGTCCTCGGCGCCTCTGCCGCCTGCGCCTCGGACGTCGGAGCCTCCGGCGCCACCTCGGCGGCCGGGGTCTCGACCGGTGCCTCGGCGGCGGGGGCCACGGGGGTCTCCACGACGGGCTCCGTCGCCAGCGGCTCCGCGGCGACGGGCTCCGCGGCGACGGGCTTGCGGCGCGACCGGGCACGCTTGGGGGCGTCCTCGGCGGCCGGTTCTGCCGGAACCTCTGCTACGGGCTCCGCCTTCTTCCGGGTACGACGCTTCGGAGCCGACTTCTCGGGCTCCGCCGTCGGGCTGCCGGGCAGGATGATGTCGTCCAGGCTCGCGACCCCGCGCACCGGGGCGTCGACGGGCGCCGCCGCGGGCTCGGGCAGCACGATGTCGCTCGGCGCCGTCACCTCGGTGGATGCCTCGGCAGGCTCCTCGACGGCAGCCTCCGGCTCGACCGGCTCGGGCTCGGCCGCAGGCACGGGCTCGACAGTGACATCTGTCTCACTCTGGACCGGCTCGCTCACCGCGGCGGGCTCGACGACGGTCTCGACGGCCGGCTCGGCC
Organism: Promicromonospora sp. NPDC050249; assembly: GCF_040656015.1. Classification (NCBI taxonomy): domain Bacteria; kingdom Bacillati; phylum Actinomycetota; class Actinomycetes; order Micrococcales; family Promicromonosporaceae; genus Promicromonospora; species Promicromonospora sp. NPDC050249. Next base: position 69,009 of record NZ_JBFAKY010000009.1, read on the forward strand.
GCCGTCGGCTCGGCCACGGCGGGTGCCGTGGGGGACGAGACGCCCCGCGTGGCGCGCCGGCGCGGGCGCTTGGTGGCGGGCTCAGCGGCCGCGGAGGTCGACACGACGGCGGTGCCGCCAGTGGTCACCGGCTGGGACTCGGCCGGGGCCTCCCCGGTGCCGGCCGAACCGACGACGATGGGCTCGACGTTCGCCGTCGAGACGACGGACCTGGTGACGCGGCGGCGCGGGCGCTTGGCCGGCGTCGTGCCCGCCGGAGCCTCCCCACCAGTGGTGACCTGGGCGTTCGCCTCAGGTGCGTCGTGATCATCCTGTGACCCGATGGTCGAACCGGTGGTGCTGGAAGGCGTCACGTGAGGTGCTCCTGTAGCCGGCGTCCGCCCCACACCACGCGGACCGCCAGGCGGTCGGTCGTCCGGCTGTGCATCGCGGCGAAGCGACACACCCGGGCGGAAGTCTCGGTCTGCGGCCCTGTTCCTGCGATCTTCGCGGACGCCTGCGGCCACGTTTCTGTCGTGACAGCGGCACCGCGTGCGGATCGCGGGCAGTGTTGGACTCTGCAGGCCGCGCAGGGATGTGGGCCTACGCGGGTTCGTCAAGTATCGCACAGCACATCGACCTCGCCCTGCGGTGGTCCAACTGCGTGTACAGTGGCTTGTGAAGACATTCACAAGCGACGGATCCGCCCCCACAGCGCCCCGACCTGCCACATCAGGCCAGCGTCCGCGGGACAGAGCCGTACGGAGACACCACAGGAGCCCGGAGTGGAAGCTCTCGACCTGGCACGCTGGCAGTTCGGCATCACCACCGTCTATCACTTCATCTTCGTTCCGCTCACGATCGGCCTCGCACCCCTGGTGGCCGTGATGCAGACGGCCTGGGTACGCACGGGGAACGAGCGCTGGCTGCGGCTGACGAAGTTCTTCGGCAAGCTCCTCCTGATCAACTTCGCGCTCGGCGTCGTCACCGGCATCGTGCAGGAGTTCCAGTTCGGGATGAACTGGAGCGAGTACTCCCGGTTCGTGGGCGACGTCTTCGGGGCACCGCTCGCCATGGAGGCCCTCGCCGCGTTCTTCATCGAGTCCACGTTCCTCGGTCTGTGGATCTTCGGCTGGGACCGGCTGAACAAGCGTGTGCACCTCGCCTGCATCTGGGCGGTCGCCGTCGCCGTCAACCTGTCCGCCTTCTTCATCCTGGCCGCCAACTCGTGGATGCAGCACCCCGTGGGGGCGCGGTACAACCCGGAGACCGGTCGCGCCGAGATGGAGTCGATCTGGGCGATCCTCGGCAACAACACGCTCTGGGCGGCCTTCCCCCACGCGGTGGCCGCCGCCTTCCTGACGGCCGGGACGTTCGTGGCCGGGATCGCTGCCTGGTGGATGGTGCGCCTGGTCCGGACCAGGCGGCCCGAGTCCGTCGAGCTCGCCCGGAACGTCTACCGACCCGCCGTGGTCCTCGGCACGGTCGTCATGCTGGTCTCCGGCGCAGGCGTCGCTCTGACGGGCGATGCCCAGGGCAAGCTGATGTTCGAGCAGCAGCCTGGCAAGATGGCGTCGGCCGAGGCGCTGTGCGAGGGCGAGGAAGCAGCCCCCTTCTCGATCCTCACCATCGGTGACCTGTCGAACTCGTGCGAGGGCGTGCGGCACATCCTCGAGGTGCCTGGCCTGTCGAGCTACCTCGGCACCGGCAAGTTCTCGGGCGAGGACAGCTACCTGCCCGGCGTCAACGACGTACAGGAGCAGTACGCCGAGCGGTACGGCGCCACGGACGAGGCCGGGAACCCGATCTCCTACACGCCCAACCTCGCCGCCAGCTACTGGAGCTTCCGGCTCATGATCGGGTTCGCCGCCGGGTCCGCGCTGCTCGCGCTGGCCGCCCTGTGGTTCACCCGTGGCGGCCGCGTCAGCGACAACCCCTGGTTCGCCCGCATCGCCATCGCGGCGATCCCCACGCCGTTCCTCGCCTCGTCGTTCGGCTGGATCTTCACGGAGGTGGGACGCCAGCCCTGGGTGGTCGCCCCCAACCCCACGGGGATCGACCAGATCCGGCTGCTCACGATGCAGGGCGTCTCCACGGTGGTCAGCCCCGGCATGATCATCACCTCGATGGTCGTGTTCACGGTGCTCTACGGCGTGCTGGGCGTGATCTGGTACCGGCTCATCCACCGGTACGCGATCGAGGGAGTGCCCTCGACGGTGCGCGACGAGTCGCCGGAGGCCGCCGGCGACGAGACCGACCGTCCGCTCTCCTTCGCCTACTGATTCGCCTACTGCCTGATCGATGAGATTGCCAGAGAGATAAGGACGTGACCGTGGACCTCGCCATCGTGTGGTTCGTCATCATCGCGGTTCTGTGGACCGGGTACTTCGTGCTCGAGGGCTTCGACTTCGGCGTCGGCATGCTGATGTCGCTGCTGCCCCGCGGCGACGCCGCGCACCGGGAGAAGGAGCGGCGGGTGCTGGTGAACAGCATCGGCCCGGTCTGGGACGGCAACGAGGTCTGGCTGATCACCGCCGTGGGCGCCACCTTCGCGGCGTTCCCCGAGTGGTACGCCACCCTGCTCTCGGGCTTCTACCTGCCGCTGCTCGCCATCCTGGTGGCGCTCATCGTGCGCGGTGTCGCCTTCGAGTACCGCGGCAAGATCTCCGACGCCGTCTGGGCGCGCCGCTGCGACATCGCGATCCAGGTGGGTTCCTGGGCCCCGGCGATCCTGTGGGGCGTGCTGTTCGCGAACCTGGTGCGCGGCGTCCAGCTCGACGACGCGCACCAGTACGTGGGCGGGCTCGCTGCCCTGTTCAACCCGTTCGCGCTGCTCGGCGGCCTCACGACGCTCGTGCTGTTCCTGCTGCACGGCACGGTGTTCGTTGCGCTCAAGACCGACGGCGCGATCCGGGCGCGGGCCCGCCGGTTCGCCGGGGTGCTGACGGTGGTCGCCCTGGCCGTCGCCGGGGTCTGGGCGGGCTGGACGCAGACCGCGTTCGCGCCCGCCTGGACGTGGGCGGTCGTGATCGTGGGCGGGCTGGCCCTGATCGGCGTCCTGCGGACGAACCGTGCGGGGCGCGAGGGCTACGCGTTCGGGCTCTCCGCCGTGACGATCATCGCCGCGGTGGTCCTGATGTTCGGGTCCATGTTCCCCGACGTGCTGCCGGGCCTCGACGGCGGCAGCGCGCTCAGCATCGCCGAGGCGGCGTCCACCCCGTACACGCTGACCATCCTGACGTGGGTGGCAGTGGTGCTGACACCGCTGGTGATCCTCTACCAGGGATGGACGTACTGGGTGTTCAGGCGCCGGCTGACCGTGGACCACATCCCCGCACCGGCCGGCCTCACCTGGAAGAAGATCAAGGACTCGGCGTTCTGAACACCTTCGGCGTTCTGAACGACTGGAGCACGGACGCATGAGACCGATCGACCCCCGGCTGCTGCGGCAGGTCCGCGCGGCGCGCTGGTACGTGGTGCTCACGGTCGGGCTCGGCGTGGCGGCGGCGGGGCTGATCGTCGCGCAGGCCCTGCTCATCGCGGACCTGCTGGCACCGGTGATCCGCGGGGACGGCACGTCCGGGCCGGCGACGGTGCGGTCCTTCGCGGGGCTGGCACTCGTGATCGCCGGGCGGGCGGCCGTCGCGTGGGCGCAGGAGCGATACGCGCTGCGCGCCGCCGCCCGGACCATCGCCGAGCTGCGGCACGCCGTGGTCGAGGCCTGGGCGCTGCGCGGCCCGCGGGCGGTCGGTACGGCGGTCGGGGCGGCGGCGAGCGAGACGACGGCGATCGGCGGGTCCCGCGCTCCGGCGTCGGGTGGCGGGAACGGCGCGAGCCCGGAGGCGGAGGTCGCGACCCTCGCGACCCGCGGGCTCGACGCGCTCGAGCCGTACCTCGTGCGGTACGTGCCGCAGCTGGTGCTGACGGCGCTGCTCACGCCTGCCCTCGTGGCCGTCGTGCTGGGCCTGGACTGGGTATCGGCGGTGATCCTCGTCGTCACGCTGCCGCTCGTGCCCGTGTTCATGGTGCTCGTCGGGCGGCTGACCGCTGGAGCGTCGGAGCGGCGGCTCGCGACCGTCGAACGGCTCGGCGCCCAGGTGCTCGACCTCGTCGCCGGACTGCCGACGCTCCGCGCCTTCGGGCGGTCCTTCGGGCCGGGTGAGCGGGTGCGGGCGCTCGGCGACGCGTCCCGCAGGGCGACCATGGGGACGCTGCGGATCGCGTTCCTCTCCTCGATGGTGCTGGAGCTGCTCACGACGCTCTCGGTGGCGATCATCGCCGTCGGCGTGGGGCTGCGGCTCGTCGAGGGCGCCATGGAGCTGCAGCCGGCGCTCGCCGTGCTCGTGCTGGCTCCTGAGGTGTATCTGCCGCTGCGGCGGGTCGGGGCGGAGTTCCATGCTTCGGTCGACGGGGTCGCTGCGGCTGCTCGGGCGTTCGCGATTCTTGGGCCTGCTTCTGGTCCCGTCCGGTCGGAGAGTGCGGACGGCGGGGCGGGTTCGGGCGGTCGGGCGGGGCTGGACGGGTGGGAGCTCGTGCTGGACGGGGTGTCGGTGCGGGCTGCTGGGCGGGGGGTCGTCGCACCGTCCCGGCTGTCGGCTCGGGTGGCGCTCGGGTCCGGGGTTGGCGGGCGTGGACGGGTCGTCGCGCTACGGGGGGCGAGCGGGGTGGGCAAGTCGACCGCTGTGCTCGTGGCGCTCGGGTTGCTGACGCCGGATGAGGGGCGGGTGGGGCTCGTCGACCCCACTGGTGCGTTTCATGGGCTTGACGAACTTTCGGCGGGCGGGCTGGAGAGCTGGTGGGGGGCGCTGACCTGGGTTCCGCAGCGGCCCTCACTGGCGCCTGGGCGGTTGCGGGAGGTGGTGCTGGACGGCACCCCGGCAGCGAGCGACGAGGCGCTTGCCGATGCGGCGCGGCTGACCGGGCTCGACGTCGTCGTCGACTCGCTCCCGGACGGCTGGGACACGCGGGTCGGGCTCGGCGGCGCGGGCCTGTCGGTGGGCCAGCGTCAGCGCGTGGCGCTCACGTCGGCCCTGCTCGACGACGCCGCGACCAAGCCGCTGGTGATCCTCGACGAGCCGACCGCGCACCTCGACGCACGCGGCGAGCAGGCGGTGCTCGAGACCGTACGTGCGTGGCGCGACGCGGGGCGGACCGTGCTGGTCGTCGCGCACCGGACCTCGCTGCTCGGGCTCGCCGACCAGGTGATCGACGTCCGCTCGGCGGCAGATCCGGAGGCACGATGAACATCCCGACGCCGGGCGCCCCGGCACGGACCACTCCGATACCGGGCGCCCCGACACAGCGCCTGACCAGGGGAACCGCCGATCCGCTGCGCCGGGTGCTGCCGCTGCTGGAGGTGCGGCCGGTCAAGGTCGCGGCGGCGATCGGCCTCGGCGTCCTGGCCCTGGCCTGCGCGATCGGGCTCGCGGCGGTCGCCGCATGGCTCGTCGCCAGGGCCTCGCAGATGCCCCCGGTGCTCACCCTCTCGGTGGCGGTCGTCTCGGTGCGGGCGTTCGGGATCGGGCGCGGCGTCCTGCGCTACTGCGAGCGCCTCGCGTCCCACGACGTCGCGCTGCGGGGCATGGCGGCGCTCCGCGCGAACCTGTACGACAGGCTCGCCGCCGACGACCGTCCGGTGACGGTCCGGCGGGGCGAGCTCCTGGCACGGATCGGCCAGGACGTGGACGACGTCGGCGACGTGGTTGTCCGCTCGATGGTGCCGGCGGGTGTCGCGGTGGTGACGTCGCTCGGCTCGGTGATCCTGCTGGGTGTGCTGCTGCCTGCGGCGGGGGTCGCGCTGGCGTTGTGCCTGGTGCTGGCCGGGGTGGTGACGCCGTGGCTCGCGGCCCGGGCCGCTGCCCTGACGGAGGCACGGGGCGCGGCTGCCCGGGGCGAGGTGACCGCGTTGTCCCTGGAGATCCTCGAGGAGTCGGCGCCGCTGCGCGTCTCCGGGCGGTTCGGCGCGCGGCTGGCCGACCTGGACGCCGCGGACGCCCGCCTGTCCGCCGTCGCGGACGACGGCGCCCGCACGTCCGGGCTGGCCGCAGCCCTGGGAGCGCTGGCGCAGGGTCTCGCGGTGCTCGCCTCGATCGCGCTGGGGATCCCGGCGACGCTGTCGGGTTCGCTGTCCGTGGAGGCGCTGGCAGTGATCGTGCTGACGCCGCTCGCCGTGTTCGAGGCGACCGCCGGGCTTCCGGCGGCGGCGATCCAGCTGCACCGGTCGCGGGAGGCCGCGCGGCGGCTGCTGGAGCTGCTGCCCTCGCCGGACGAGCAGGTCGCCCCGGTGACCTCGGCGTCCGGTACCGGGAGCAGCGCCGACGAGGCGGACGGCGAGGCGGACGGCGAGGCGCTGCTCGTGCTCGACGGCGTGACCGCCGGCTGGCCCGACGGCGACGGCCAACCACATGCCGTCGTCGAGCAGGTGTCCCTCACGCTGCGCCCGGGGTCGGTGGTGGCGCTGGCGGGACCGTCCGGCGTCGGCAAGACGACGCTGCTGATGACTGCGGCCGGCCTGATCCCGCCCCTGACGGGGACGCTCGGTACGCGGCCCGCGGAGCGCCAGGAAGTCGGCGCTCCGGGTCACCGGGCATCCGGCGTCCTGCGGAACCTCCCCGCCGACCGACTGTTCGTCGCCGAGGACGGGCACGTCTTCGACACCAGCGTGCTGGAGAACCTGCGGGTCGCGCGCGGCGACGTGACGGAGGCCGAGGCACGGGCCGCGCTCGCCGCCGTCGGACTGGGTGGCTGGCTCACCGCGCTCCCCGAAGGACTGGACACCCTGGTCGGCACGGACGCGGCGGCGGTCTCGGGCGGCGAGCGCCGTCGGCTCCTGGTCGCTCGTGCGCTCCTTGCCCCCGCCCGGGTGCTGCTCGTGGACGAGCCCGCCGAGCACCTCGACGGCGAGACCGCCGACGCCCTGGTCCGCACCCTCGCCGACCACGCGCGCGAGACGGGGCGGGCCGTGCTGCTGGCGACCCACCGGCTGACGCCGCTCGCGGCCGCCGACGAGGTCCTGCTGCTCGGGAACGGCGCGCTCGCCACGATCGCGGGTGCGACCACGGGCGCGGCCCCGGCGACCGTCGTGGCCCGCGGCAGCCATGAGCACCTCCTGGTGACCGACCCCTCCTACGCCTGGTCGACAACCCAGGAGGGCTGACCATGCGGTTGCTGCCGTACCGGGGCCCTTCCTGGCAGCAACCGCATGGTCGATCGGGCTCGCCGGACGGGTACCGGGCGGAGCGTCAGAGGCGCTTGTCGAACTTCTTCGAGAGCTGCTCGTAGCCCAGCCGCTCGTAGAAGGCGTGCGCACCCGTCCGGCGCACGGCCGACGAGACGGTGGCCCGGACGGCGCCCGCCGCCGTCGCCCATTCCTCGAAGGTCGTGACGAGGGCGCGGCCCGCCCCGGTGCCACGGTTCGACTCGGCGACGACGAGCGCGGTGAGCTCGGCCAGCGGCGCGTCGAGCTCGTAGGGCCAGAAGAGGTGGCCTGCGCCGAACCCGATCACTGCTTCCGCATCGTCTCCGCCCGGGTCGACCGCCAGCCAGGCCACGTCGTTCTCGCTGCCCGCGAGACGGGCGAACCTGGCGGCGACGTCCTCCGCGGTGCTGGGATAACCGAGCTGACCGAGGAGCGGGGCGATCGCAGGGGCGTCGACGGGGAGGGCGCGTCGGATATGCACCGGTCCATCCTAGGCCGTGACCCGGCGTCAGAGTCCGTCAGCCGACGTCGCTCCCGAGCACCGCCATGGCCGCGGCCCGGCCCGGGATACCGCTGACGCCACCGCCGCGGCGGGCTCCGGCGGCCGCCAGGAGAACCCGGGGATGCTCGGTCGCGACGCCCCACGGGCCGGACTCGTCGCCGGCGTCCGGCTCGGCGAACGGCCAGCTGAGGTCGCGGTGGAAGATGTGACCGCCCGGCAGCCCGACCTCGCGCTCCAGGTCGACCGGGGTGCGCACCTCGAGGCACGGGGCACCGTCGGCGTCGAGCGCGAGCACGTCCTCGATCGGCTCGGCCAGCACGGAGTCGAGGGACGCGAGCGTGGCCCGGAGCGCCTGGTCGCGGGCGGCGTCGGGTGCGGCGCGGAAGAGCCGTGCCGGCATGTGCAGCCCGAACAGCGTGATGGTCTGCGCGTCCGTCGCGGCGAGCTCCGGCCCGAGGATGGTCCGGTCGGTGAGCGTGTGGCAGTAGATCTCGCTGGGCGGCAGGTCGGGGATGCGCCCGGCGGCGGCCTGCGCGTGCGCTGCCTGGAGCTGGGTCAGGGACTCGTTGACGTGCAGGGTCCCGCTGAACGCCGCGACGGGGTCGACGTCGTCGCGCAGTCTGGGCAGGCGTGTCAGCAGCATGTTCACCTTGAGCTGGGCGCCCTCGGGATGGTCGGCAGTCGGCGCGGCGTCGCCGCCCAGCAGCCGGTCCAGCTCCGCCGGGGCGCACGCCGCGAGCACGTGCCCGGCAGTGACTCCCTGGGTCCGCCCCTCGGCGTCGGTCCAGGCGACCTCCGCGCCGGAACCGCCGGAGGCCCCGGGATCGACGGCGGTGACCGTCGCCGAGGTGACTATCGTCGCGCCGGCCGCGACCGCGGCGTCGCGCAGGGCGCCCGATACGGCGCCCATGCCGCCCACCGGCACGTCCCAGTCGCCGGTCCCGTTGCCGATGACGTGGTAGAGAAAGCACCGGTTCTGCCGCAGGGACGGCTCGTCGACGTCGGCGAACGTCCCGATCAGGCCGTCGGTGGCCGCTACCCCGCGGACCACGTCGTCGGCGAACGTGCGGCGCAGCACCTCCCCGAGGGGCTCCTCGAAGAGCGCGCGCCAGGCCTCCTCGCCCACCCCGTCGACCACCAGATCCCGGACGACCGACCGCGGGAGCAGGGGTTCGGTGAGCGTCGGCGCGAGCCGGCGGGCCACCTCGGCGGTCATGGCGTAGAAGCGGCCCCAGGCCTCGAAGTCGGCGTCCGAACCGGTGAGCCGCCGGAACGAGGCGCGCGTGGCGCCGTCGTCCTGGCTGTCGACGAGAAGACCGCCGTCGGCAACCGGTGTGTACGAGGACCAGCGGCGGCGCTTCAGCGTGACGGGCAGTCCGAGCTCGTCGACCACCCGGCGAGGCAGGAGCGAGACGAGGTAGGAGTAGCGCGAGAGCCGCGCGTCCACCCCGGCGAACGGGCGGGCCGAGACGGCGGCGCCGCCCACGTGGTCCGCACGTTCGAGGACGAGGACGGACCGGCCACCACGGGCCGCGTAGGCCGCCGCGGTGAGGCCGTTGTGACCCCCGCCCACGACCACGACGTCGTATCTGGAACGCATCGAATCGGTCATGGACGCCATAGTGGCATGGGGCACAGATTGCCAAGAGAGTTCCATCACAGGTCGCTATGTGACCTAATCGTGACATTTGCGCGAGGGGCAGGTACGGTCGATCTCGCCTCTCCAGCAACGGGGAGGTCCAGGTCCGGACGCCGAACCCTGTCACCGGACCTTGGCAGCCAGAACCGTGACAGGGGCGGGGGAACCAAGTAAGCGGGCACGCGAGTGTCCTTGGGGTAAAGCCTCCTTGTGAGGCCGGGTGAATCGCTCTCCCATCCGAACCCGACAGCTCACTTCGTAGGCGTCCGAGGAGATCACTGGTGACCGTACTCACCGACCGCACCCACGACTGGGCGGACGACCAGGCAAACCGTCCCAGCAACCGGGGCAGGCACCGCGCCGACGGCCCCGCGCTCACCCCCTTCACCGCACTGACCCAGACCGCCGCCGAGAATGCTGCCCGGACCGGCGCCATCGCGGTCGTCACGTCCGGCATGCTGGCGTCGGTCTTCACCCAGACCGCCCACACCGCGCCCGCCGAGACGCACACGCAGGCCGCGCTCGCCAACGCGACGCCGGTCAGCAACACCATCAGCAACACGGTCGACAGCACGACCCGCGCCGGGTTCGCCGAGAACCTCGTGACGAAGGTCAAGGTCACCCAGGACGCCGACTTCTACGCCGAGCGCGGACGCGTGTCCGTGACGCCGTACGCCGAGACCAAGGCGGGCATCGCCGAGGCCAAGGCGAAGGCCGAGGCAGAGGCGCGTGCCAAGGCTGAGGCCGAGGCGAGGGCACAGGCCGAGGCCGAGGCAGCGGAAGCCGCAGCAGCGGCCGAGGCAGCCGCCGAGGCGGAGGCAGCTGCCGTCGCCGAGACGGTCGCCGACGCGTCCGGTCTGGGTCAGCAGGCCGTCAACCTCGCACTCGAGTACGTCGGTGTGCCCTACGTGTGGGGCGGAGCCTCCCCCAGCGGCTTCGACTGCTCAGGGCTCATCCAGTACGTCTACGGTCAGCTCGGCATCTCGATCCCCCACAGCTCGAGCGCGATCTCGACCATCGGGTACCAGGTCTCCGCCGCCGCCGCGCAGCCGGGCGACATCGTCTGGACGCCGGGCCACGTCGCCCTCTACGCGGGCAACGGCATGGTCGTCGAGGCCCAGCAGCAGGGCACTCCGGTGCAGTACGGCGAGATGTGGCAGAACAACCCGGTGTTCATCCGGGTGACGGGCTGACGCCTACCCCCACGCCGGACCACAGCTCAGGACCGCGAGGTGTGTCGCGCCAGCCCCTGGCGCGACACACCTCGTTCTCGTCCGGGGCTCGTCCGGGTACATGTCCGGTAACGTCCCGGGCGTGAAGATCCTCGTACCGGACGTGCCCTTCGACCTCGACTTCCCGGCCCTGCTGCCTGACGGCGGAGCCTCCTTCGCACCCGGCGGCACCAGCACCGTCGTCGCCTACGCGATGAACGAGCCGGTCCCCGAGGAGCACACCGACGCCGAGATGCTGGTCACCTGGTCCAGCCCGCCCAAGATCCTCGCCGACGCCGCCCGCCGGCTCCCCCGGCTGCGCTGGGTGCAGACCCTCTCCGCGGGGCCCGACGTCGCGCTGCGCGCCGGGTTCGGGCCCGACGTCGTCATCTCCTCCGGCCAGTCCCTGCACGACGACACCGTCACCGAGCACACCCTGGCGCTGGTCCTCGCGACGGTGCGCCGCATCGACGTCTCCCTCGCCGCACAGCGGGAGCACCACTGGGCCAAGGAGATCGCGTTCGCGCAGAGCGACCCGGTCACCGGCCGCGAGTACACGCTCGACGGCGCCCGCGTGACGATCTGGGGTTTCGGGTCGATCGCACTGCGGCTGGCCCCGCTGCTGACCGCGCTCGGTGCGCGGGTCACGGGCGTCGCCTCGCGTGCGGGCGAACGCTCCGGGTATCCAGTGGTGGGGCCCGACGGCCTGGACGCCCTGCTGGCGGAGACCGACCTGCTCATCTCGCTGCTGCCCGCGATCCCCACCACGCGGCACATCCTCGACGCCCGCCTGCTGGGCCTGCTGCCGCCGTCTGCCCGGTTCGTGAACGTCGGCCGAGGTGCGACGGTCGACGAGGGCGCGCTCGCCGACGCGCTGCGGTCCGGGCGGCTCGCCGGAGCGGCGCTCGACGTCATGGAGACGGAGCCCCTGCCGGAGGACTCCCCGCTCTGGGACCTCCCGAACCTGATCCTCACGCCGCACGTGGCCGGCGGCAGGCCGCGAGGCGCCGCCCGCTTCCTTGCGGACCAGCTCACGGCATGGCGCACCGGCGGCGAGCTCCGCAACGTCGCCTCGAGGTAGTCCAACCGGACGCACGCTCTACCTCGACCCGTAACCTGCCGCCGAAGTAGAGCGTGCGTCCGGACAGGTGCTCTACTTCGCCCTGGGGGCGGGCTGGCAGACCGGGCAGGTGAACGACGAGCGGTTCATGAACGCGTCCCGGCGCACCAGCGCACCGCAGCGTCGGCAGGCCTCGTTCTCCTGCCCGTACACCGCGAGCGAGCGGTCAAAGTATCCCGACTCCCCGTTCACGTTGACGTACAGCTCGTCGAAGCTGGTGCCGCCCTGGGCCAGCGCCTCGCGCATCACCTCGGCCGCCGAGTCCAGCACCCGGCGCACGTCCACGGCCCTGAGCTTGTCGGTCGGCCGCGCCCAGTGGACCTGCGCGCGCCACAGCGCCTCGTCGGCGTAGATGTTGCCGACGCCGGACACGACCGTCTGGTCCAGCAGTGCGCGCTTCACCTGGGTCCGGCGGCGGCGCACCCGGCGGACCAGGCCGTCCAGGTCCAGGTTCGGGTCGAGCAGGTCACGGGCGATGTGCGCGACCGGCTGCGGCAGGAGGGGCAGGTCCGAGCCGTACCCGGCCGGGATGCCCGACGCCGGTTCGCCGTCGCCGAGCGCCTCGCCGTCCCCAGGCACCAGGTCCTGCACGCTCAGGTGACCGAACGTGCGCTGGTCCACGAAGTCCAGGTAGCGCGCGCCGGACGGGGCGTCGGTCAGGTGGAGGCGAACCCGGAGGTGAGGATGGCGCCAGTCGTCCGCCGGCGTGCCCACCGCCGGACTCGGCCCGGGACCCGCCTCCGCGCCGGACTGCTCCAGACCCAGCACCACGCTCGACGCATGCCCTGGATCGTCGCCCGCCTCGGCGCCCCGGACCAGCAGCTGTCCCGACATGCCGAGGTGCGCCAGGAGCGCTGCGGCCGGGTGGGCCTCGACGGGCTCGACCTGCGGGGTGGCGGGGGTCTCGACGGGCTCGGCCAGCGGGGTCGGCTCGACCAGCGGGGCCGGCTCCTCCAGGGGGAGCCAGAGGAACTTGCCGCGTCGGACGGCGGCGCTGAGCCGCCGTCCGACGAGCTGGTCGCGGAACGACTTCGGGCCGCCGTCGTGCCGACGGACGCTGTACTCGCGGAACACCTCGACGTCCCGCACGACCGCGCCTACGACGAGCCTGTCGACACCGTCACGGACGGTCTCGACCTCGGGGAGCTCAGGCACCGGCGACCGGCGCCTTGCTCCCGGAGGTCTGGCCGGCGGCCGCCGCGCCGTCGTCCCCCGACTTGGGCAGCGGGAACTTCTCCAGCAGGGCCCGGTAGGTCTCCTCGGCCGCGCCCTGCTCGGCGTGCTTCTTCGCACTGCCCGAACCGGAGCCGTAGGTGACGCCGTCGATCACGACCGTCGAGTGGAAGACCCGCGCGTGCTCCGGTCCCTCGAACGTGGCGATGTAGTCGGGCGCACCCAGCCCACGCTCCGCCGAGGCCTCCTGCAGCGAGGTCTTCCAGTCGAGCCCCGCGCCCAGGCCTGCTGCGACGTCGAGCGTCGAGTCCACGAGGCGGTGCACCAGCGCCCGCGACGTCTCCAGGCCGTGCGACAGGTAGGTCGCGCCGATCAGCGCCTCGACGGTGTCGGAGAGGATCGAGTCCTTCTCGAAACCGCGCGTGCGGATCTCGCCCTTGCCCAGCAGCACGTACTTGCCCAGGCCGAGGGTGCGCGCGATCGCGGCGAGCGCGCGCTGCGACACCGTCGCCGCGCGCATGCGCGCGAGGTCACCCTCCGACAGGTCCGGGTGACGCCGGAACAGCGCCTCGGTGACCACGAGCCCCAGCACGGTGTCGCCGAGGAACTCCAGGCGCTCGTTCGTGGGGATGCCACCGGCCTCGTGTGCGAACGACCGATGCGTCAGTGCCAGCACAAGAAGCTCGGGGTCCAGATGGACCCCGAGCTTCTCGAGCAGCGCGGTAGGTTCCGGCCTCGCCGGCGACGTCCCGCCCTTGGCCACGTCAGCCCGCGTGAACGGTCTTCAGGGCGTCGCGGTACGTGCGGCCCTTGTAGGTGCCGCACGTCGGGCACGCCGTGTGCGGCAGCTTGTTGCCCTGGCACTGCGGGCAGGTCGTGAGGGTCGCTGCGGTGGTCTTCCACTGCGAGCGACGCGCACGGGTGTTGCTGCGCGACATCTTGCGCTTCGGAACAGCCACGGCTAGCTCTCTTTCGTCTCGTCCGACACGCTCGTAGATTCGAGCATGCTCTGAAGCGCCGACCAACGAGGGTCGACTACGTCATGTTGATGACCGGGGTCGTCAGCCAGGCGCGCTCCACACTCGGAGCACAGGCCCGGGCAGTCCTCCCGGCACAGCGGTTGAAATGGTAGTGCAGTCACTACCGAATCCCGAAGCGCAGGCTCCAGGTCGGCGTTGTCGTCGTCGTCAAGGACCGACTCCTCGTCCTCCACGTCGACGTCCCCTGCCTTGGCCGACGCCGCAGCCCTCTCGGGGTAGGCGAACAGCTCGGTGACATCGACCGTGAGATCACGGGTGATGTCGTCGAGGCAGCGGCTGCACTCACCCTTTGCCGTGCCGCGGACCGTGCCGGAGACCAGCACGCCTTCCATCACGGACTCGAGTCGAAGATCCAGCTCGAGGTCGGAGCCTTCCGGGATACCGATCACAGCGGTACCGAGATCCGACGGCGCCTGCACGGTCGCGCTGTGCGTACGCATGGATCCGGCACGCCGAGACAGCTCGTGCGTGTCGAGCACGAGCGGTGAGTTCGGTTCGCGGGAAATAACAGACTCCATGAATGGCAGTGTCCGAGAGGACGGTGAAGGGGGGTGGACCCGGCGCAAGCCATCACGCCACGGGCCAAAAACCAATCCTACGACATGGAACGGGGCTCACGCGCGCCCGTGCGGGGTGACAGCCCTCACGGGCTGGGCCACCGAACGCCCCAGCTGCTGACCCAGCGCCGTCCGCAGCGCCGCGACCACGCCAGCCGGCACCAGGTCGTCGACCGGTCCGCCGTGCCGCACTATGTCCTTCACCAGCGACGACGCGACGTGCGCGTACCGCTGGTCGCCCGGCAGGAAGATCGTCTCGACGCCCGACAGGTGCCGGTTCATGAGCGCCATCGGCTGCTCCGCGTCGAAGTCGCCGCCCCCGCGCAGCCCCTTCACGACGGCGACCGCGCCGATCTCCCGGCAGAAGTCCACGAGCAGCCCCGGCACGACGTCGACCCGCACCCGCGACATCGCGGGTTCCGTCCGGGCGAGGCCGTGCACCGCCGCGCGCACGAGCTCTGCGCGCGTCTCCAGGTCGAGCAGGCCGGACTTGCCGGGATTCTTCGCGATGCCGACCACCACGTCGTCGAACATCGTGGCGGCGCGGCGCACGATGTCCAGGTGGCCGAGGGTGATGGGGTCGAACGACCCGGGACAGACGACAGTGGTCACGCGTCCACGCTATCCGACGGTCCTGCGTCCGATGGCTCGGCGGCCGAAGGCTCCACGTAGTAGACCGCCGTGTCGCCGTAGTCCTTGCGGGCGAACGCGGCGAGGCCGTCGGGCCAGGCAGGCTCGGGCGTGCGGATCGAGCGCTCGACGACGACCACCGCGTCGTCGGCCAGGACGCCGGGAGCCGCAAGATGCGTCAGCACGGTGGCGAGCGCGTCGTCGTCGAGGTCGTAGGGCGGGTCGAGGAAGACCAGGTCCAGGGCCGCCGCCGTGCCGGGAGCGGCAGGGCGCGGTCCCGCACCCGCCAGCGCCGCCGCGAACCGCTCGGCGGTCTCCGTGACGACGCGCACCGCGGTCAGCCCCAGCCCCGCCACGTTCCTGCGCGCGACGTCGGCCGCCGGCCGCGCGCTGTCCACCAGCGTGACCGATGCGGCGCCGCGGCTGGCCGCCTCCAGCCCGAGCGCACCGGAGCCGGCGTAGAGGTCGAGCACGCGGGCGCCGTCGAGCACTCCGAGATGTTCCAGGCGGGAGAAGATCGCCTCGCGAACGCGGTCGCTGGTGGGCCGGGTGCCTTTACCCGGCACGGCAATGGTGCGTCCGCCGAGCACTCCGGCCACGATCCTGGTCACGCGGCGAGCCTAACGCGCGGGTCAGGACCAGGGGGTGTCGATGTGCGCGACCAGCGGGAGGTGGTCACTGGCCGTCCGGTCCAGGGTGCGGACCTCGGTCACCGTGGCTCCGCGCGCGAGCACGTGGTCGATCTGGGCGACCGGGAAGGCCTCCGGATAGGTGAACTGGAAGCCGGTGGTCGGGGCGGTGACCAGGTTCGTCAGGGGCGCTATCGCACCGTCCGCCAGTACCGCGTTCAGGTCCCCCGCGACGATCACCGTCTCGTTCTCCTCTGCGTTGACGGCGTCCGCCAGCTGGAGGGCACTCGCGTTGCGCAGCTCCGTCTCGAAGCCGCCGCTCCCGAGCCGGACGGAGGGCAGGTGCGCGACGAACAGAGCGACCGCGCCGCCCTCCCGCTGGATCACCACGCGAACGCACCGGTCCCAGGAGGCGTCGATGCCCTCGGGCCGGATGTCGACGGCGGTGGCACCCTCGAGCGGAAACCTGGACCAGACCCCGACGGTGCCCTGCGTCTCGTGGTGCGGCAGCGTCTCGCCGAACGCCTGGGTGTACTCCTCTGCCACGGTGTCGGACACCTCGGTCAGCGTGACGACGTCCGGCTCGGCGGCCAGGAGCCCCTCCGCGGTACCCGCGACGTCGGAGTTGGTGTCGCTGGCGTTGTGCTGCACCACCGTCAGGTCGCCGGGCTCCGGGTCCACCGGGCGCACCTGTGGCAGGAAGACCCAGATCCAGGCGGCGAGCGGGAGCAGGACGGCGAGGATCGCGAGCGCCGACCGCCGCAGCAGCGCGGCGAGGATCCCGAGCGGGACCGCGAGCCCGAGCCAGGGCAGGAACGACTGGACGAGACTGCCGAGGTTTCCCCAACGGTTCGGCACGACATCGTGCGCGACGAGCAGCACTGCGACCACCAGGGAACCGAGCGCCAGCAGCCTCCCGCGCTGCCACGCGCTCTTTCCCGGCGGGCCGGTATGGATCGCATGCTTTGCGTCCGTCATCGGCGGGGACTCTATCGGCTGTGCGTTTCGGGCGTAAGGAGTAGGTCATTCCTTTCACCCGAGTTATTTCACCCTGCTGAAACGTGGCGAGGGCTCACCTGGGGCCGTTCAGGCCCGTTCGAGGAACTCCTCCTGGTCCTCGTCGAGCTGCGCGCGGATCGCCTTCGCAAGCTCGGGGAACTCCGTCAGGTCGGGAGACGCCCGGACGACGTCGACGGCCGCGGCGCGCGCCTCCTCGATGATTCCGGCGTCCTTGACGACGCGCAGCAGGCGCAGGGAGCTGGTCCGGCCGGATTGTGCGGCGCCGAGCACGTCGCCCTCGCTGCGCAGCTCCAGGTCGAGGTTCGCGAGCTTGAAACCGTCGGTGGTCTGGGTCATCGCCTCCAGGCGGGCGAAGGCGGGCGTGCCGGGCTCCGCGTCGGAGACCAGGAGGCACAGGCCCGGGTCGGTGCCGCGCCCCACGCGCCCGCGCAGCTGGTGCAGCTGCGAGATGCCGAACCGGTCGGCGTCGAAGATCACCATCGCCGTGGCCTCGGGGACGTCGACACCCACCTCGATCACGGTGGTGGCGACCAGGACGGGTGCCTCTCCGGAGGCGAACCGGGCCATCGCCGCCTCCTTCTCGTCGGGCGGCAGCTGTCCGTGCAGGGTGCCGATCTCGATGCCCGCCAGCTCGGGCCGCGAGCGCAGCTCCTCGACGACCTCGAGCACGGCGCGCAGCGGCGGCCGGTCGGCGCCGCCCCCGGCTCCGGGACCGGACGGGTCGAGGAACTCCGGCACGTCGTCGAAGTCCTTGGTGGTCGCCTTGGTCTCCTCGTCCGGGTGGATCCGCGCGCAGACGACGTAGGCACGACGTCCGGCGTCGACCTCCTCGCGGACGCGAGCCCAGGTGCGGTCCGTCCAGCGGGTGTTGCCGGCGGGGACGGCGACGGTGGTGATGCCGGCGCGTCCGGCGGGCACCTCGGTGAGGGACGACGTCTCCAGGTCACCGAAGACCGTCATCGCCACGGTCCGCGGGATGGGCGTGGCCGTCATGACCAGCAGGTGCGGGGACACCCGCCCCTTGGCGCGCAGCGCGTCCCGCTGCTCGACGCCGAAGCGGTGCTGCTCGTCCACGACGACGAGGCCGAGGTCGGCGAACTGCACCTGCTCCGACAGGAGCGCGTGCGTGCCCACCACGATGCCCGCCTCGCCGCTCGCGGCCTGGAGCAGGGCCTCCTTGCGGGCCTTCGCGCCGAGCGAGCCGGTGAGGAGTGCCACCCGGGTGCTCGCGCCGGTGCGCTCCGCGCCGAAGAGGGTGCCGCCCTCGGCCATCGGGCCGAGCAGGGCGCGCAGGGTCCTGGCGTGCTGCGAGGCGAGCACCTCGGTGGGTGCGAGCAGCGCGGCCTGGCCGCCGGCGTCGACCACCTGCAGCATGGCGCGGAGCGCGACCACCGTCTTGCCGCTGCCGACCTCGCCCTGGAGCAGCCTGTGCATCGGGCGCGGGCTGGCGAGCTCGCCGGCTATCTCGTCGCCCACCTCGCGCTGGCCGTCGGTGAGCACGAAGGGCAGCGAGGCGTCGAACTCGGCGAGAAGACCGGACTTCCCCGCGGGTAGCGGTGGCCGGGCGGTGGCGTCCTCGGCGGCGGTCCGTGCCCGGCGCTGCGCGAGCGCCGCCTGGAGCACGAACGCCTCCTCGAACCGCATCCGGTGCTGGGCGCGGTAGGCCTCCTCGAGGGTCGCCGGCCGGTGCAGGCTGCGCAGCGCGCCCGCACGCGGGGGCAGACCCTGACGCTCCCGCACCTCATCGGGCACGGGGTCGGGCACGTCGCTGTCGGCCAGCGTGTCGAGCACGACGCGCAGCGCGCCCTGGATCTTCCAGCTCGGGATGCCTGCGGCCGCCGGATAGATCGGGATGGGTTTGGTCGCGTGCTCCAGGAGCGCCTCGTCGCTGTCGAGGTCGGACTCCTCCCCCATCAGCGTGAAGTCCGGGTGGCTGAGCTGCCGCGACCCCCTGTACAGGCCGACGGTTCCGGTGAAGAGTCCCTTCGCTCCGGGGACCAGCCGCTTCTCGTGGTTGAAGAGCGAGCCGCGGTGCTTGCCGAAGAAGGTGAGCGACAGCCGGCTCTTCCCGTCCGTCACCACGACCTCCATGAGCGCGCCCGTGCGGTTGCGCATGGGCCGCACGGTCGCCTGCTCCACGCGGGCCAGGATGGTCACGTGCTCGCCCACCTCGAGCGCCGCGATGTCCGAGAGCGCGCCCGGGTCGGCGTACCGGCGCGGGTAGTGGCCCAGCAGGTCGCCGACCGTATGCAGCCCGAGCTTGCCCAGTGCGGTCGCCGTCCGCTTGTCGAAGGCCCGTTCCAGGCGCTCGTCCGCCCGTTCGGTCATGCGCGCTCCTCCTCCATGCCCAGGCATACGCCGTCGCCCGGGCGGCCCGTCGCCAGGACGACGAGCTCCGCCTCCGGCGCCCGCTCCGTGAGCGCTGCGGCGAGCAGGTCGGGCAGGCCGTCCGGGACCTCAGCGGAGAGCAGCGCCGTCACCACGACGGTCGCAGGTCCGGCCGCGGCGCGCAGGGCCTCGACGGCGTCGTCGCCGCGCACGGACGTCACGGTCAGCCCCGCGAGCGCCTCGTCCACCGTCGCGCGTACGTCGGCGTCGAGCTCGTCGGGCAGGCCTATCGGCAGGAGCGTCCCGAGCGCGGCCAGCGCCACGACGGCGTGCACGTCGGTGGGCGTCGGCACGGCGACGACCTCGTCGACGTCGAGATGCTGCTTCACGTCAGCAGGCCCGTCCGGCACCCCGAGGAGCAGCACGCGCCGGGCTCCGGTCGATGCGGCGACCCGGCCGACGTCGTCGGCCGTCAGCGCCTCGACGGTGCTGCCGAGCCCTCCCGTGAGCAGGACGACGGCGCCCGCGTGCGCGAGCGCCCCGGCGAGGGCCGGGGCCGACGTCGCCGCGACGACACCCCACTCGTGCTGCGCCACGGCTTCGAGGTGCCGCACGTGCACCTGCGCCAGGGAGCCGGTGCGCGACGCCTCCGCGGCGATGGCGAGCGCCTGGTCGAGGCGGTCGGTGTGGACGTGCGCCTGCCAGACGCCGGTTCCGGTGCCCGCGTCCCCGCCGACCACGACCACCGAGTCGCCCACCTCGCCCAGCGCGGTGCGCAGCCCGGCCGCCACGCTGTCAGCCGTCGCCCCGACCGGCCCGATGAGCACGAACATGAGCTCGAGGGCGCCCGCGCCGGCCTCGGCGCCGTGCGCCACGGCATCGGGCGCCGCCGCGCCGACGTCCGCCGTGCCACGCACGGGCGACGACGAGGCGGGTTCGAGCAGCTGGTCCAGGTTCACGGAGTCCATGCTGCCGTCCACCTCTGACACTCCGGCGGCCGCTCCCGCCGTAGCTCCGCCCACGCCTCCGGTGGTGGCCCCCGCGGTGGCGACGACCAGCGCGTCGAGCACGAGGACCAGCCCGAGGGCTCCGGCGTCGAGCACACCTGCCGTACGGAGGTGGTGGAGCTCGTCCCTGCTGGCGCGAGCAGCGGCGCGCGCGGCGGCCGCGGCGGCGGACACGACCGCCAGCGGTCCGGTATCCCCGTCGGCAGAGCCCTCGGCGGCGCGCGCGGCAGCCGCCGCGGCGTCGGCAGCCGTGAGGATCGTGCCCTCGGCGGGCCGCGCCACGGCGGACCTGGCGGACGTCGCCGCCCGGGTGAGCAGGTCCGCCGCTCCACCGCCACGCCGCGCTGCTACCGCCAGGCCGCGCAGCCACTCGCTGAGGATCACGCCGGAGTTGCCGCGCGCACCCAGCAGGGCCGCCCTGGCGAGCGTCGTCAGCAGCTCCGCGCCGGTCGCCCCGGCGGGCGCCGCCGCGACCGCCCGGTCCCCCTCGCGGAGGGTCAGGTAGAGGTTGGTACCGGTGTCGGCGTCGGCGACAGGGAAGACGTTCACCCGGTCGATCGCGGCCCGCTCCCGCCGCAGGGCCGCCGTCGCACCACGGGTCCAGACGCGCACAAGTCCCGGGTCCTCGAGACGGACGCCGTCCGGGAACGACCCCGGACCAGAATCGGCCGGCCGGCTGCTGCTGTCGACGTCGGTCACGCTCTGCCCTCCTGCATATGGCTGAACAATGTGGCTGGACAACGGACCGGATGCCTGCCCGGACGGATCCCACCGTACCCAGCGGCCGGACCGCTCGCGTCCGGCCGTCCACAGGTCCGATACCCGGCTCGGACCCGCCGACGGCGGTGTGACGCACCCCGCGGTGGCTACGGTTTGAGGGCCCGGCCCGGGATCGGGTACTCTGTGAAAGTTGCCTGGTCCGCTACGAAGCGTTGATCGCTCTGAAGCGTCCGGGCTCCCCCTTTTTTGACCATCCATCACGTCGTGCTGTCGTTTCTGCACAGGCGTGCACGACATTCAGGAGACACCGTGGCTGCCAACTGCGACGTCTGCGGCAAGGGCCCGGGCTTCGGGCACTCTGTTTCGCACTCTCACATCCGCACCAAGCGCCGCTGGAACCCGAACATCCAGCGCGTCCGCGCGATCGTGAGCGGGACTCCCAAGCGCGTCAACGTGTGCACCTCCTGCCTCAAGGCCGGCAAGGTCACGCGCAAGGTCTCGGCCTGACGCTGCCGCAGCCGGGTCGCTGACGCGACCCGTCATGCTTGGACGAAGACGTTTGACGAAGACGCCTGTCGGGTTTGCACCTGGCGGGCGTCTTCGGCGTTCCCGTAGCCTTCGATCGGACCCACAGAAGTGGTTGCGCCTCGCACCCACAGGGTGAAAAGGTGAACTCATGATGGCACCTGAAGATGTGACCATCCGCCCAGCAACGACGGCCGACGCCGAAGCCATCGCTCGTGTCGACATCGCCTCCTGGCGTGGTGCTTACTCAGAGATCCTGTCCGACTCGTACCTCTCCTCGCTCGACGTGAGCGAGCGCGCCGGGCGGTGGAACGCGGCAGTCGCCGCGCGCGACGTCACCGTGCTCGTCGCGGAGGACGAGAGCGGCACCGTAGGTTTTACGAGCGTCGGTCCGTCTCGCGACGAGGACGCCGAACCGGGCGACCGTGAGATCTACGCGATCTACCTGCATCCGCGCGCCTGGGGCACCGGCGTCGCCCGTGACCTGATGCGCACGGTGCTCGACGGGCTCACCCCCGGCACAGTCGTGACGCTCTGGATCCTCGAGGGCAACGAGCGCGCGCAGCACTTCTACCGGCGGCACGGGTTCCAGCACGACGGGACCGAGCGCATCGACGACATCGGCGGCCAGCCGGTCACGCAGCTCCGCTTCCGCAAGCGCTGAACCCGGCGAGGTAGGGCGGGGTCAGGAGCGGAAGTGGTCCCAGCCCGGGCCCACGTCGAGCGTCTCGCCACCGATCGTGACGACCGGCCCGGCCTCCTCACCGTCCCGACCGTCTCCGACGGCGTGCACCTGGCCGACGGCGGTCCAGCCCGCCGGCAGCCGGGTGCCGGCGGGGAACGTGGCGAGCAGCCCGTGGTCCTCTCCGCCCGCCCAGATCCACCTGCCGACCAGGCCGTCGATGTCGGCGTTCCCCGGCCCCCAGCCGGGGTCACCGAGGCCGGTCGCCGCGGCCACCGCACGCGCTGCGGAACGCAGCGCTTCCCGGTCCTTCGCGAACGCCCCGGCATCGAGGTCGATCCGCACGCCGCTCGCACGCGCCACCCGTCCGGCGTCCCGCAGCAGGCCGTCGGACAGGTCGAGCATCGCGGTGGCGCCCGCCTGACCTGCCAGGACACCTGCCGCAAGGGGCGGGTCCGGCCGCAGGTACGCGGCGACGAGCCGTTCCCACTCGTCCTCGAGGAGCACGCCGTCGGTGACCTCCAGCGGGGCCGAGGACAGCGGCACGCGGACCAGACCGGACTCCAGCAGCGCCAGCCCGGCTGCGGACCAGCCGCGCACCCCGGCGTGCGCGACGACGTCGCCCGGCCGGGCTCCCGACCGCAGCACCGGCGGGCGTCCCTCCAGGTCACCGTGCACGGTGATGCTCACGACCAGGCACGGTCCACCGGACAGGTCCCCGCCGACGGCGGCCGCACCCGTCGACGCGCAGCCGTCGGCCAGCCCTCTGGCAAAACCCGTCACCCAGTCCAGCTCGGTGTCACCCGGCACGACGAGGGACGTGACCAGCCCGGTGGGCCGCGCACCCATCGCGGCGATGTCGGCGAGGTTCTGCGCGGCGGCACGCCGTCCGACGTCGTATCCGGTGGACCAGCGGGCGCGGAAGTGGCGGTCCTCGACCAGCACGTCGGTCGAGACGACGAACCGGCCGTCGGGCGCGGCGAGCACGGCGGCATCGTCGCCGGGGCCGAGCAGCGTGGCACTCCCCCGGGGCAGCAGGGGCACTATGCGTTCGAGGATCTGCTCCTCGGAGAGGTCACGGACGCGGGTCACCGGTAGACCCTAAAGCCCAGCACGGGCCGGACGCCGCATACCGGCTGGTGCGCGAGCCGCACACCAGCAGCAAACGGGCATCGGGGACGGGCACTATCCGGTACGGGTAACGTATCTCCGTGCTTCCCGCCCGATTCGTGTTCGCAACGACTGCCGCCGTTCTCGCCGTCGTGGCGCTCGGAGGCTGTGCTCGAACGATCGGCGTGGAGGTCGCGCCGAACGCCGCCGACCCGAAGTGCGCCGAGGTCATGCTCGCCGTCCCGGACGAGCTCGGTCCGGACCTGCCGAAGCTGTCGACCAACGCCCAGGCCACCGCGGCATGGGGCGAACCGGGCGCCGCGGTCACCATGCGCTGCGGCGTGGCCCAGGTCGGACCCGCCGCGGACTGCCAGCACGTCGACTCGGGAGACGGGACCGCCGTCGACTGGATCGTCACCACCGACGACGCCGGCACCTGGTCGTTCGTCACCTACGGCCGTGAGCCCGCGGCCGAGGTGATCGTGCCGCCCGCGGTCACCGAGAACCACTCGACGTCGTTCATCGCGGACCTCGCCGATGCCGTGACGCAGGTACCTGCCACGAAGGAGTGTCAGTGAGCCCGGTTGTATCAGTGCCAGCAGCACCGACGGACCATTCTCCGGTGCAGTCGCGCCGCGAGCGCCTGCGCGACGAGCTGCGGCGTGAGGTCCTCGCCGCCGCCCGACACCAGCTCGCCGGACAGCACGGGCTGAGCAAGCTCACGATGGCCGCCGTCGCGAAGGAGGTGGGCGTCACGCCGCCGGCGCTGTACCGGCACTTCGAGAACCGGCAGGACGTCATCGCGCAGCTCTGCGTGCTGATCGTCGAGGAGGTGCTGGAGCTGCTCGCCGTCGCGGTGGCCCGGCAGGAGCCTGGCGACATCGCCGCCGCCCTGGTCGCCTCGACCCGGACCTCGCTCGACTGGGCGGTGCGCAACCCTGCGGAGTTCGACCTCGTCATCGGCTCCGGCATCCGCGCGGAGCTCACCGACAGCCACGCCCTCCAGCGCCGCATGGCCGAGATGGTCGGCGGCCACTACGTGCCGCTCTTCCGCGAGCTGGCGGCGGCGGGCATCCCGCGCCCGGCCCACGGCGAGCTCGGCCCTGAGCTCGCCGAGCAGGTGCGCCGCTACCGCGACGCGGTGGGCGGCCACGACCTGCCGCTCGGCGTCGCCCACCTCATGGTGACCAGCTGGCGCCAGGTCTACGGGCTGCAGTGCATGGCCGTCTACGGCCACCAGGAGTTCGCGTTCGGCGACCACGTGGCGCTCCACGAGGACCTCGTCTCGTCGCTGCTGGTCCAGATGGGCCTGGATCCGCACCCGACCGTGCGCTGAGCACCGGGTCGGCGCGCGAGCACGGCTCAGCGCACCATCGAGTCCCGTCCGGCGTCCATCGTGTGCAGCTTGTCCGCGTTCGAGATGAGCTGGACGGTCCCGTGGTAGGAGATCCTCGGATCCTTCATCGCCGCGCCCACCAGATCGGCGAGCGCCGCGAGGTGCCGCAGGTCGTGCGCGCAGATGCGGTGCACGTGCTGGGTGGCGGTGACCATCTGCAGGGCGTACACCGGGTACCTCCACAGCGGCTGCCAGAACCGGGTCCGCTGCCACACGCGCGCGACGGGCCAGGCCAGGCCCGCACAGGCCATGGCGAGCGCGGCCTCCCAGGGGATGCCGTCGGCCCCCACCAGGCGGAGCAGCAGGACGATCACCGCGACGATGAAGAAGGGGTAGGCCACCTGGTTCGCCCAGGCACCGATGGGCTTCGGGCTCGCCACATTGACCACCTCCACCCGCATGACGTTGCTCAGGGCGAAGGTGGTGACACCGATGGTGAGCGTCCCGTTCGCGACCCGCACGTCACGCGCGGCGTAGCTGTAGCGGGGCTCGCCCCACATCTTGCCTCCTCAGACACCATTTTCGGCCCTGTCGACCGGGTGACAGCCGGTGTGACGACCGGTGCCACGACCAGTCGCGAGAGGCAGAGTACAGGTGTTCAGCGCAGGCCGGTGGACCGCTCGAGCGCGAGCTGGACGAGCTCGTCGATCAGCTCCGGATAGCTCATGCCGGAGGCCGCCCACATGCGCGGATACATCGAGAACGGCGTGAAGCCCGGCATGGTGTTGATCTCGTTGACCAGCACCCCGTCCTCGGGCGTCATGAACATGTCCACGCGCGCCAGGCCCTCGGCGCCGATCGCCTCGAACGTCCGCACGGCGATCTCCTGGATCTCCTTGACGACGTGGTCGGGCAGGTCCGCCGGGCAGCTGAGCTCCACGGCCGCCTCGTCGAAGTACTTGGCCTCGTAGTCGTAGAAGCCGTGCCTGGTCTCGTCGGTGACGACGATCTCGCCCGGCAGGGACGCGCGGGGGCGCGCCCCGCCCCGGCCGCCGAGCACCGCGCACTCGATCTCGCGGCCGGCGATACCCGCCTCGACCATCACCTTGGGGTCGTGCTCGCGCGCCTCCTCGATGGCCGCGTCCAGGTCGTCCAGCGAGACCACCCTGGAGATGCCGAGCGACGACCCGGACCGGGCCGGCTTGACGAACAGCGGCAGCCCCAGGGTCTCGACGGTCTGGCGGACGACGTCGCGGCGGTCCGGCCAGTCGCCCGGCCTGATCACCGTGTACGGGCCGATGGGCAGGCCGTGTCCCGCGAACACCAGCTTCATGAAGTGCTTGTCCATGCCGAGGGCGGACGCGAGCACACCGGAGCCGACGTACCGCGTGTCGGCGAACTCGAGCAGGCCCTGGACGGTCCCGTCCTCGCCGTACGGGCCGTGCAGCAGCGGGAACACCACGTCGACGTCGGCGAGGGCCGACGGCACCTGACCTGGCTCGAGAACCCGCAGCGTGGTGTCGCCGACGGTCAGCGGGAGCACGACCTCGGCGGCGGACGCCGGGACCTCTGGCACCTTGCCGTCGGTGATCGCCCAGCGCTCGGGCTCGTCGGCGGCGATGACCCACTGCCCGGTCGGGGTGATGCCGACGGGCACCACCTCGTACCTCGAGCGGTCGATGGCGCCCATCACGCCACCGGCGGTCGCGACCGAGATCCCGTGCTCGCCGGAACGTCCCCCGAACAGGACGACGACACGAGTCCTGCGGGCGGCGTCCGACGTCGGCACGGGATTCGTGGAGTCCACGGCAGAGGCCGGCTCGGTGTGGTGCGACATCGCACTCAACCTACCGGGGCCCGCCTGACCCGGCCCGTCCACGGCGGACCTACGGGGCCGCCCGCAGATCCTTGCGGAGGATCTTCCCGGACGCCGACTTCGGCACCGCCTCGATGAACTCGACGGCCCGTACCTTCTTGTACGGGGCCACCTGCTCGGCGACGAACGCGATGACCTCGCCCTCGGTCAGGGTGGAACCGGGCGCGGTCACGACGAACGCCTTGGGGATCTCGCCCGCTTCCTCGTCCGGCACACCGATCACCGCGGCATCGGCGATGCCGGGGTGGGACAGCAGCAGCGCCTCCAGCTCGGCGGGCGGCACCTGGTAGCCCTTGTACTTGATGAGCTCCTTGAGCCGGTCGACCACCTGGAACACGCCGTCGGCGTCGACGGTGACGATGTCGCCGGTGTGCAGGAACCCGTCGGGCTCCAGGGTGTCCTCCGTCGCCCGCTGGTTGCCGAGGTAGCCGACCATCACGTTCGGCCCGCGGCACAGCAGCTCGCCCGGACCGGAGACGCCCTCGGCCGGCTGCTCGATCTCTGCGCCCGTCGCCGGGTCGACGATCTTCGCCTCCATGTTGGCCACCAGCAGCCCTACCGACCCGGCCGAGATCTCGGGGCGGCCGAACGGGATGACGTGCGAGACCGGCGACATCTCCGTCATGCCGTAGCCCTGCAGCACCCGGACACCCGAGCCGAGCCGGGCCACCACCGCTGCCGCGAGCTTCTCGTCGAACGGCGCGGCACCGGACAGCACGGCCCGCACGCTGGAGACGTCGTACGAGTCCACGAGCGGGTGCTTGGCCAGGGCGAGCGCGATCGGCGGCGCCACGAACAGGAAGGTCGCCCGGTGGTCCTGGATCACCCCGAGGTACTGCGCCAGGTCGAACCGGGGCAGCGTGACGAGCTTCGCCCGGGTGCGCAGCGCAACGTTGAGCAGCACGGTCATGCCGTAGATGTGGAAGAACGGCAGCACGCACGGCACGACGTCGTCACGCTCGACACCGATCGCGAAGCACTGCGCCACGTTCGCCACGAGGTTGGTGTGGGTCAGCATGACGCCCTTGGGATGACCCGTCGTCCCCGACGAGTACGGCAGCACCGCGAGGTGCGTCGCCGGGTCGAACGAGACCTCGGGGGCCGGGTGCGGATCGGCCAGCAGGTCGGCCAGGGAGGTGTACTCGGGAGCCACCGCGGAGTCGCCGTCGAGCACCACGAGCTGCTCGTGAGCGAGGCCCGCGCCCTTCGCGCCCGCCTCGGCCGCCAGGAGCAGTGCCGAGACGGTGATCACGAGCCGGGCGCCCGAGTCCAGGAGCTGCTTGGTGATGTCCGGGCTCGGCGCCAGGGCGTTGATGGTGGTCACGGTCACGCCCGCGCGCAGCAGACCGTGGAACACCGGCACGTAGGCGGGCACGTTCGGGGCGTGCAGCGCCACCACGTCGCCCACGCCGAGGCCGCGCGCCGCGACGGCGCCCGCCACGGCGTCGATCTGCGCGAGCAGGGAACGGAACGTCGTCTCCGTACCGCTGACGCCGTCGACCACCGCCACGCGGTCCAGCTCGTCCCCGGTGAGGTCACCGAACAGGTACTCGTGGACGCTGACGGACGGGATCACCACGTCGGGCAGCATGCTCCGGACAACCATCGTCGGTCTCCTTCTTCTCTGGCACCTGACCGCCGTTGGCCCGGTGCACGAGCATTCTGCCGTCAGGAACGGAAGGCCGCGAGCAGCACCGGCACCAGCCGCCTCCACGACGGCGCCGCCGCATAGCGGGTGAGCGCCCGGCCCGTGTCCGTCACGCTCCGGGAGCTGCCGAACCACGGCGGCTTCGGGAAGAGCGAGAGCTCGCCGTGCAGCACGCTGCGCGGGAACGCACGGAATGGGCCCGTCACGACGCTGCGCTCTGGCCCGGCGAGCAGGTGCCCGTTGTGCACGACGTCGATGCCGGAGCCGACGTCGGACACCGTGTGCCCGGGGAACGCGCCCCACGTGGCGCCGGACAGGAGGAAGCCCATGCCGGTCCATGCGTTGATCGCGATGTTGCCGTAGCGCAGGTCGGCGATCGCGGCGTCGAACACGGCACCTGCCGCCTTGCGGTCCTCGGGCCGCACCAGCACGTTGGCGCCCAGCGTCCCGTACAGGGAGTCGTTGGCGAAGCCGACGGCGGCCCGCAGGAACGCCGTGCCCTGCCCGGGCAGCTGCGTCCACGCGAGCACCGGCGCGAAGTACTCGTCGGCGCACGCCGGGTCGTCCGCGGCGATCTCCATCAGGAGGCTGCCGTCGATGTGCTCGGCGTCGGGGTGCGCCTCGGCGGCCCGCGCGACCTTGGCTTCAGCGCCCGGGTACCAGGTGCCGCGCGCAGGCGTCGTCGCCAGGGCCCGCCGCAGCTCGGCGAGGAACGCGTCCTTCTGCGCCCAGTCCGCCGACAGCACGACGACCTGTCCCGCCACGCAGTTGTGGCCTGCGTTGTGCAGGCGCATGGTCGCCACGTGCTCGGCCTGGAACCGCAGGTCGGCGGCGCTCCACCGGCCGGGCACCACGATGACGGGCGCGACGCCGCCCAGCTCGCTCGTGATCGGCACCGTGAGCCTCGGGTCGGCCGACGCCCGACGCCGCTCGGCCTCCTCGCCGGTGCCCCACACGATCGCGTCGTGCGTGACGGCGGAGCCGGTGATGTGCACCTTGTCGATGCCGCTGTGCCGCGTGAGGTAGGCGCCGACGGCGGCGTCGCCGTTGACGATCCGGACCACGCCGGCCTCGATCAGGGGCGCGAGGGCAGTGCGGTACACGTCGAGCAGGCCTGCGAACGTCGGGTTGAGCTTCACGAGCGAGGCGCGGCCCAGCGCGACGAGCTCGTAGAACGCGTCCAGCGGCGCGATGGACGAGACGTTGCCTGCGCCGAGCACCAGCCCGACGCCGCCGTACTCGCCCACCGTGCCGGCCCGCAGGCCCGCCTCGTCGCGCACCTGCCGCTCCGGCACGCCCGGCGGCATCCACACCTCTGCCTTGAAGCCGTTGAACAGCACCCACTCCTTGGCGGTGCGCGGCAGCACCCGCACCGCCACGCGGCCACCCGGCGCCGTGCCGACGCGGAGCCCGTCGAGCGGCGACCCGCCCGCCGCGAGCGCCTCGTAGGACCGCGCGTAGGCGGCGGCGCTCTCCAGCGCGCCGTACGGGCCGGTCATCCACTCCTCGCCCGTGTAGGGGGCGGACGGCGCGATGTGCTTGGCCTCGGCGGCCGCCGCCACCCACTCCTCGGCGACGCCGGCGATCGACGCGTGCACCCTCCGGAACAGCGCGCCCCGGTCCGCGACGGGCAGCCGCGCCCACCGTTCGGCACCGGCCTTGAGCTCCTCGACCGCCTTGTCGAGCTCGCGCTCCGTGGTGGCTCGCGTGTCCGTCACGCTCATCTGCTGTCTCCTTCGACCGCGCTGCATCCGACCGTAGATCCGACCGTAGATCTGACCGCACGGGGCCAGCACTCACTGACCCGCTCTGCAATAGCGTAGGGGTGCCGGCAACCTCGGGCGAGACCCCCGAGCTTTACATCTCGACCTTCGGTGCACAGTGCGGCCACCGCAGTTAGGCTGCCTGGCATGTCGGACATCGCCGTCAGTGGGGCCGTCAGTGGGCGTCACGACCTGCGTGATGCGCTCGACCTGCTGAGCGAGCAGGTCGCCGACGAGATCCTGCACGCCGAGCCCGTCCACCCCGATTCCCACCTCCCGGCCGCCCTCGTCCAGCCCCTGGTCCGGGCCAATCTGGCGGAGATCCTCGCCGCGCTCGCCGGCGAGCCGTCGTCGCTCGAACCGGCACGGGAGACCGGCCGCGTCACTGCCGCCGAAGGCATGCCGCTGGACCAGCTGCAGCACGCCTACCGCCTGGCCGGCCTGCGCATCTGGGAAGAGCTCGCCCGTCGGCTGCGCTCCCGGACCGACACCACGGCGCTGCTCCGCGCCTCGTCGCGCGTCTGGTTCGCCATCGACCGCTCGTCCAACGTGGCAGTGCGGACCCACCTCGAGTCCAGCGCGGGCCTGAGCGAGAACATGGCCCGCACCGAGCTCCTGCGCGGCGTCCTCACCGGCGCGGTGCACGACCTCGAGACCGCCCGGCGCGCGCTCGGCCTGCCCGCCGACGTGATGCTCGTGGTGGCCGTCACGGCACCCGGCATGCCCGCCGTCCCCGCGGCCGGCACGACTCCCGCCCCGGACGGCGCGGCGGAACCGGATCGGCCGACCGTCCGCTGGCTCACGCACGAGGGCGCCCGGCTGACGCTCGTGGCCGCGTCCACCTCCGAGGACACGTACAGCGCCCTGACGGGCCTCGCCGCACACACCCGGACCGGCGCGAGCCGGCCGTTCACCCGCCTGGCCGACGCGCCCGCCGCTCTCGTCGAGGCCCGCACGGCGGTGCGGTCCCTGCCCCTGGGCCGGGTGGGGCTCGCCCGCTACGGCGACCGTCCGCTGGACGCCCTGCTCGTGGCCGACGGCGAACGCGCCGCCGAGCTCGCGACCGCGGTGCTGAGCGGCCTCAGGGACCGCGACCCGCGGGACGAGGAGCAGCTGCTCGCCACCGTCGAGGCCTGGTTCGAGCACGGCGGGTCCGGGACCAGGGCAGCGGCCGCGCTGCACTGCCACCGCAACACGGTGCTGAACCGGCTCGCGCGGGTCGCCGACCTGACGGGCCGCGACATCAACGACCCCAGGGCCGCTGCCGAGCTGTACGCGGCGGTGCGCGCCCTCCGCCTCCAGGGCGAGGCGCCGTAGCCCCCGGGAGCACCGCGCAGTTTCGAGCGGGTGATATTCGATGGCCGTTCCAGCCCACGAATTCGCCCGAAAACGTTAGCCTCGGGGCGTGACCCCACTCCTGTCCGACGAGCTGCTCGCCACCCTGCGCGAGCGCGCCGCCGACTACGACCGAGACAACGCCTTCTTCGCCGAGGACCTGGCAGACCTGCAGGCCGCCGGCTACCTCGGCGCGATGGTCCCCACCGCGCTCGGCGGCGCCGGCCGGACGCTCCGCGAGACGGCTCGTGAACAGGCCAGGCTGTCCGCCCACGCGCCCGCGACGGCGCTGGCCGTGAACATGCACCACGTGTGGGTGGGCGTCGGCCGCTACCTGCACGAACGCGGCGACTCGTCGCTGGACTGGCTGCTGGCGGAGGCCGCATCGGGAGAGATCTTCGGCTTCGGCTACTCCGAGCCCGGCAACGACCTGGTGCTGCTCGGCTCACGCACGGAGGCGCGGCCCGACGGCGCGGGGGGCTACTCGTTCCACGGCCGCAAGATCTTCACGTCGAACTCCCCCGCCTGGACGCGGCTGGGCGTGCTGGGTCTCGACTCGTCGAAGAACGGACGGCGCGCCGAGCCCCGGCTCGTGCACGCCTTCGTGACGCGTGACGGCGGCGGGTTCGAGATCCTCGACGACTGGGACACGATCGGCATGCGCGCCTCCCAGTCGCGGTCCACGCTGCTCGACGGCGCGCACGCGCCTGCCGATCGGGTACTGCGGCTGCTGCCGCCCGGGCCGTCGCTCGACCCGTACGTCCTTGGCATCTTCACGTCGTTCGAGGTACTGCTCTCCGCGGTGTACGCGGGGATCGCGGACCGGGCGCTGGAGCTCGCCGTCGAGGCCGCCGGGCGTCGCACGTCGATGAAGACGGGCAAGAAGTACGCCCAGGACCCCGACGTCCGCCGTCGTATCGCCGACATGGCCCTGGCACAGGACAGCGTCTGGCTCCAGATCGACGGGATCACCCGCGACCTCGACGCCTCGGCGTCGGACAGCACGCTGGACCGGGGGGCGGGCTGGTTCCGGGCGACCGCAGGGCTGAAGGTGCGCGTCACCGAGACGGCGCGCGAGGTCGTGGACCAGGCCGTCCGGGTGTCCGGCGGCTCCACCTACTTCAACGGGTCCGAGCTGGGCCGCCTCTACCGCGACGTGCTCGCGGGGATCTTCCACCCGTCCAGCGACGACTCCGCCCACGCCACGGTCGCCCAGTCCCTCCTGGGCCCCCTGGACTAACGACTCCGCGAGGTAGAGCGAGGGTCGGGCGGGTCGGGTGGGTCAGGAGGCGCGGAGCGCCTGGTCCAGGTCCGCCCAGAGGTCCTCGACGTCCTCGATACCCACCGACAGGCGCAGCAGGTCCTCGGGCACCGTCTCCGCCTCGGTGCCCCAGCGGCGGCGACGCTCCAGCATGGACTCCACCCCGCCGAGCGACGTCGCGGGGAGCCACAGGCGCACGGCGTCGACGACGGCGTCGGCCCGGCCGACGGGGTCCGCCGCACCCGCCCGCGCCTTCGGCCGGACGCCGATGATCGCGCCGAAGCCGTTCATCTGCGCCTTTGCGCGCTCGTGCCCCGGGTCGCCGGGCAGCGAGGGGTGCCGCACCTCCGCCACCTCGGGGTGCTCCGCGAGGCGCCGGACCAGCTCGGCCGCGCTCGCCTGGGCGCGCTCGAAGCGCAGCGCGAGGGTGCGCAGGCCGCGCAGGGCGAGCCACACCTCGAACGGTCCGGCGATCGCGCCGTGCAGCGTGCGGTGCTCACGCAGGGTCGCGGCGAGCTCGGCGTCACGTGTCACGAGCGCGCCCAGCACGACGTCGGAGTGGCCCGCGAGGTACTTCGTCACCGAGTGCAGCACGACGTCGGCGCCGTGCTGCAGCGGCTGCTGGCCCAGCGGCGTCGCGAAGGTGTTGTCGACCACCGAGCGGACGCCGGCGGCGCGCGCCGCGCCGAGCACGGCGGGCAGGTCGGCGACCTCCAGCATCGGGTTGGTGGGCGACTCGACGAGCAGCAGGTCCGCGCCGGCGAGGGCCGCCACCACGGCGTCGGTGTCGGCGATGTCGACGTACCGCAGGGTCACGCCGTGCCGCTCCGAGACCTGGCGCGCGAGCACCATGCCGGCCTGGTAGGCGTGCCTCGGCAGCACAAGTGTGCCGCCGTCCGGCACCAGGGCGAAGACGGCGGCGACCGCCGCCATCCCGGACGAGAACACGAGCGCCTCGCCCGGCTCTCCCCCGCCGCACTCGAGGGCGGCGAGCGCCTCCTCGAACGGGTGCCAGGCGTCGTTGTCGCCACGCGCGTACGACAGCTCGTCGGGCGTGACCACGCCGCGGGAGACGTACGTGGAGTTCATCGGGACGGACGGGTTGATGTGCCCGCCCTGGGCCCGGGCGGGACGCCCGGCGGAGACGACGATGGTGGCGGGCGCGAGTGCGGACGGCCCGGGGTGCTCGGGGGTGGTGCTCATGGCGGCGAGAATACGACGGACCCGCCACTGCCGACCGTCCCGTCCGCGCCCCGGCGGCCGTCAGACCGGTGACACGTCCGCTCGCCGCCTCCGGAGCACCAGCGACATGAGCGCTGCACCCGCGCACAGGACGCCCGCGCCGTACCAGACGGCGTCGTACGAGCCGGTCAGGTCGCGCACCAGGCCGCCCGCGAACGCGACGACCCCGGCGCCGATCTGGTGCGAGGCGAGCACCCAGCCGAAGACGATCGGTGCGTCCTCGCCGTAGAACTCGCGGCACAGGGCGAGGGTGGGCGGCACGGTAGCCACCCAGTCCAGCCCGTAGAACACGATGAAGAACACCATCGGCAGCTCCACGTGCGGGGCCATGAGCGACGGCAGGAAGAGCAGCGCGACGCCGCGCAGCGTGTAGTAGACGCCCAGCAGGACGCGCGGCGAGTAGCGGTCGGTCAGCCAGCCCGACCCGATGGTGCCGATCACGTCGACCACGCCGATGACCGCGAGCAGGCTGGCGGCGACGGTGATCGGCATGCCGTGGTCGTGCGCGCCGGGTACGAAGTGCGTCCGGACCAGCCCGTTCGTCGTCGCGCCGCAGATCGCGAACGCGCCGGCGAGCAGCCAGAACGGGCCGGTGCGGGCGGCGTCGAACAGTGCGGTGACCGCGCGCCTGGCGGCCCCGTGGGCGGGCGCGGGCTTCGGCACGTACTCGCCGCCGTAGGGGGCGAGGCCCAGGTCCGCCGGGTGGTCGCGCAGCAGGAACAGCACGAGCGGGATCGCCACGAGCGCGGCGATGGCCACCGTGACCGACGCAGGGCGCCAGCCCTGGTTCTCGACGATCCACGCGAGCAGCGGCAGGAACACGAGCTGGCCCGACGCCGTCGCCGCCGTCAGCACGCCGCTGACCAGGCCGCGCCGGGCCACGAACCAGCGGCCGGTCACCGTCGCGGTGAACGCCAGCGCCATGCTGCCGCTGCCCACCCCGACCAGGAGCCCCCAGCCGAGGACGAACTGCCACGGCTCCGACATCCACACCGTCGACAGGGCGCCCACGGTGATGACGACGAGCGCGGCCGTGACCACCGGACGCATGCCGAACCGGTCCATGAGCGCCGCGGCGAACGGTGCCGTCAGCCCGTACAGGATGACCTGCAGGCCGACGCCGAGACCGACGGTCGCGCGCGACCAGCCGAGCTCCGCGTTCAGCGGCTCCACGAACAGGCCGGGTGCGGCCGTGAACGCGGCGGCACTCATGACGGTCACGAAGCTGACCGCGGCGACCCACCAGGCGGGGTGGATCCGGGGCGTCCGAGGGCGGGGGGACGACGGCGGGGCCGACGCGCCACCGGCGTCGGGCACGGGCGTGCTGATCTGTGTCACGGGCTCAGTCTGCTGGCGCGGCGGCACACCGGACAGTGACCGGAAGGTCACTGTCCAATAGGATCGGGCCATGACCGCACCGCACCGCGTCGCCGTGCTGATCGTCGACGGGTTCATCCCGTTCGAGCTCGGGATCGCGCACCGGATCTTCGGCATCGCACGCGACGCCGAGCGACGTCCCCTCTACGAGGTGGTGACCTGCACGCCCGGCGCGCCCGGCCCCGTGCAGTCCGACTCGGACGTGGTCGTACAGGTGGCGCACGGCCCCGAGGCGCTGGAGACGGCGGACACGGTGGTCGTCCCCGCGTCGCACGAGTTCGGGCCGGTGTACGACGAGGGCCGCCTCACGCCAGAGCTCGAGGACGCCTTCCGGCGCATCCGGCCGGGCACCCGGATCATGTCGATCTGCATCGGCGCCTTCGCGCTTGCCGCCGCCGGGATCCTCGACGGCCGCCCCGCCACCACGCACTGGAGCTCGGCCGAGCACTTCCAGACCCTGTTTCCGCAGGTCAAGCTGGACCCCGGCGTGCTGTACACGGACGACGGCGACGTGCTCACCGCGGCGGGCGTCGCGTCAGGGATCGACCTGTGCCTGCACGTGGTGCGGCGCGACCACGGCGCCGCCGTCGCGCTCGACGTCGCTCGCCGCACGGTGGTGCCGCCGCACCGGGACGGTGGCCAGGCGCAGTACATCGCCCGGCCCATGCCCGACGCCGACGGGCCAGGCACCGCCACGACCCGCGCCTGGGCGGCCGAGCGGCTGGCCGAGCCCGTGACGCTGGCCGCCATGGCCCGGCACGCCGCGATGTCGGTGCGGACGTTCACCCGCCGGTTCCGCGAGGAGACCGGCGAGAGCCCCGGCCAGTGGCTCCTGCGGCAACGGGTCGAGCACGCGCGGACCCTGCTGGAGTCCACCGACCTACCGGTCGAGCAGGTGGCGCGACGGTGCGGTTTCGGCACCGCGCAGTCCCTGCGCGCACACGTGCAGGCGACCCTCGGCGTGACGCCGACGGCCTACCGCCGGACGTTCCACGGGGCGGCCTGAACGCGCAGGTTGCAGTTCGGCGCCGCCGGAGGCCTCACCTGCCCGTACGGCCAGGGATCGGATTAGCCTCGATGCATGGGGACACGACGGAGAGCCGGCACGTTCAGGCAGGCCGGGGCGCTGCTCGCCGCACTGCTCCTGGTCGGCTGCACCAATGGTCAGGCGGGGCCCGACGAGCCGTTGCCGGGCATATCCGACCCCGAGCCCATCGTCTCGGAGCCGGCCGAGCCGACGCCGTCGGACACCAAGGCCACCGAGGACCCGGGGACGGGTGACGACGCACCCGAGCCGGGCGTCACCGCCACCGAGACGGCCGCAGGGCCACCGTTTGCCGCCAACACCGAGCCGGACACCGCCGAGCCGACGGGCGAGGGCGAGACGTTCCTGTCCGTCACGAACGTCCGCGTCGCCGAGCACGACCGCTACGACCGCGTGGTCTTCGACCTCGACGGCAGGGGCAGCGGCCGGCCGGGCTGGCGCGTCGAGTACGTCGATCAGGCGACCGACGACGGCTCCGGGCACGACGTCCAGGTCGACGGCGAGGCGATCCTGCGGGTGTCGCTGTCCGGCACGGCGAACCCGATGGACAGCGGCGTCGAGGAGTTCCCGGGCGAGCGCACAGCGCCCGCCGACACGGAGTCGGTGAACGAGATCGTGTACCGCTACTGGTTCGAGGGGTACACGACGGCGTTCCTCGGGATCGACGAGGGCAAGCGGCCGTTCCGGGTGTTTCTCCTGGAGAACCCGACGCGCGTGGTGGTCGACGTCCAGCACTGAGGTTCCGACGGGCTCAACCCGCGAACCTCAGCCCGCGACCTCCGACTTCTTCGGCCGCGCCAGCAGTGTGGCCGCCAGGTCGGCCAGCGGCAGCGTGCCGGCCAGCACCTCGACGACGCCCGCGGTGATCGGCATCTCGATGTCGTGCGCCCGGGCCAGCTCCAGCACCGACTCCGACGACTTCACGCCCTCTGCCGTGCCGCCGGTCACCTTGATCGCCTCGGCGAGCGTGAGCCCCTCGCCGATGTGCTTGCCGAGCCGGTGGTTACGCGACAGGGGTGAAGCGCAAGTCGCCGTCAGGTCCCCCATGCCGGCCAGGCCGGAGAACGTGGCGGGCTCGGCCCCGAGCGCGAGGCCGAGACGCGTGATCTCCACGAGGCCACGCGTGATGAGCGTCGCCAGCGTGTTCCAGCCGAAGCCCTGACCCTGCGCCATGCCTGCCGCCAGGGCGATGATGTTCTTGACCGCGCCGCACAGCTCCACACCCACCACGTCGGTGTTGGTGTAGGGGCGGAAGTACCCGGTCGAGCAGGCGTCCGCCACGAGCTGGGCGGTGGCCTCGCTGCGCGAGGCGACCACGGTCGCCGTCGGCTGCCGTTCGGCGATCTCGGGCGCCAGGTTGGGCCCGGAGACGACGGCGACCCGCTCGTCGGGCAGGTCCAGCACCTCGGCCATGACCTGGCTCATGCGCCTGTCCGTGCCGAGCTCGACACCCTTCATCAGGGAGACGACGACGGCGTCCGGCTCGACCAGGTCCTTCATCGACGACAGGGTGGCGCGGGCGACCTGGGACGGCACCGAGACCACGACGATCGACGCGCCCTTGAGGGCGACGGCGGGGTCGGTCGTGCCGTGCATCGCGGGCAGCTGCACGCCGGGCAGGTACTTCTCGTTGCGGTGCGTCTGGTCCACGGCGTCGAGCACCACGGCGTCGCGACCCCACAGGGTGACGTCGCACCCGGCGTCGGCCAGGACCATGGCGAAGGTGGTGCCCATCGAGCCGGCGCCGAGGACGGCGACCTTGGTCGGGTCGGGCAGGCTGACGGGCGGGGTGGCGCTCACGGGCGCTCCACCGGGGGGTAGGTAGTCATCTTGGCCTCGTAGTCGGGGTGCTTGCGCAGGTCGAACCTCGGCTTGGGCGCCACCTCGCCGCGGATCTGTTCCAGCTCGGCGGTGATGGCGTCCATGATGCGGCTGGTGGCCTCGCGCAGCGTCGCGGTGTCCTGCGGGCGGTCGTACAGGTCGCTCAGGTCGACGGGCGGGCCGGTCTGGATGGTCACCTTCTTGCGCGGCCACGGCCAGCGCAGCATGCCGTACCGCGGCATGATCTCCGTGACGCCCCACTGCGCCACCGGCAGCACCGGCAGGCGGGTCGTCAGCGCGATCCGGGCCACGCCGGTCTTGCCCTCCATGGGCCAGTACTCGGGGTCCCGCGTCAGCGTCCCCTCGGGCAGGATCGCCACGCAGGCGCCGTCGCCGAGCTGGTTCGCCGCGTCCTTGAGGGACTCGGTGGCCTTGGCCGACTCACGGTCCACCGGGATCATGTTGGTGCCCCGCAGGGCCCAGCCCGTCAGTGGCGAGTCGAACAGGCCGCGCTTCGCGAGGATGCGGGGCTCGCGGCCCATGTCGAAGAGGTAGTGCGCCAGCGTCAGTGCGTCGAGCTCGGTGACGTGGTTGGCCGCGGCGATGAACCCGCCCTTGGCCGGGAAGTTCTCCCCACCCTTCCACTCGTACTTGCACAACGAGAACATGAGGTTCCGCACGATGAACGCGATGAAGCGGTACATGCGTGACTCAGGGCGTGGGATGGACACGGTCGGAAAGGATACTCGCGTCCACCCCCAACCCAACCCCTCCGCGAAGTAGAGCGCCTGTCCGAGTCTCGTCGGGGCTACCCCGGGGAGACTCGGACAAGCGCTCTACTTCGACAGACCGCTCACGGGTCAGCCGCGGGTTACGTCGGCGCCCAGGGCCAGCAGCTTGTCCTGGAAGTTCTCGTAGCCGCGGTCGATCAGACCGATGCCGCGCACCGTGGACTGCCCCTTGGCGGCCAGGGCCGCGATGAGGTGGCTGAACCCGCCGCGCAGGTCCGGCACCTCGATGTCGGCCGCGGAGAGCGGCGTCGGGCCGGAGATGACGGCGGAGTGGTGGAAGTTGCGCTGGCCGAACCGGCAGTCGCGCCCGCCCAGGCACTCCTTGTAGACCTGGATGGTCGCGCCCATCTTGCGCAGCGCGTCCGTGAAACCGAAGCGGTTCTCGTACACGGTCTCGTGCACGATCGACAGGCCGGTGGCCTGCGTGAGCGCGACGACGAGCGGCTGCTGCCAGTCGGTCATGAAGCCGGGGTGCACGTCGGTCTCGAGCACGATGGACTTCAGGTCGCCGCCGGCGTGCCAGAAGCGGATGCCGTCGTCCTGCACCTCGAACCGGCCGCCGACCTTCCGGAACGTGTTGAGGAACGTCATCATCTCGGGCTGCGTGGCGCCCTTGACGGTGATGTCGCCGCCCGTGGCGAGGGCCGCAGCGGCCCAGGACGCGGTCTCGATCCGGTCGTTCAGAGCGGTGTGGCTGTAGCCCTCGAGGCGGTCGACGCCCTCGATGCGGATCACGCGGTCGGTGTCGACCGAGATGATGGCGCCCATCTTCTGCAGCACCGCGATGAGATCCATGATCTCCGGCTCGATCGCCGCGCCCGAGAGCTCGGTGATGCCGTCGGCACGGACCGCCGTGAGCAGCGTCTGCTCGGTGGCGCCGACGGACGGGTACGGCAGCGAGATCTTGGTGCCCTGGAGACGCCGCGGCGCCCGCAGGTGGATGCCGTTGGGCCGCTTGTCCACGACGGCGCCGAACTGGCGCAGGATGTCGAGGTGGTAGTCGATCGGCCGGTCGCCGATGCGGCAGCCGCCCAGGTCAGGGATGAAGGCCTCGCCGAGCCGGTGCAGCAGCGGCCCGCAGAACAGGATCGGGATGCGGCTGGAACCCGCGTGGGCGTCGATGTCGGCCACGTGCGCCGATTCCACGTTGGACGGGTCGAGGTCGAGGATGCCCGCGTCGGTGTCGTACTTGACGTTCACACCGTGCAGGTCCAGGAGCCCCGAGACGACCTTGACGTCGCGGATCTGCGGTACGTTCCGCAGCACGCTGGGGGTCTCCCCCAACAGGGAAGCCACCATGGACTTCGACACGAAGTTCTTTGCGCCTCGAACGGTGATGGTCCCGGTCAACGGGTTGCCGCCGTTCACATACAGCAGATCGTTCATATCCTCGTCGTCATCTCGTTGTACCGATGATGGATTTCCGATGGCGGGGTCGGGCTCTCAGTGGCTGAGGGTGCCCGGTCGGTCCTTGATCCTTGTCCCCCACCGCCGGTCGTGCCAACACGGGCACGGGCGGGAGTATTCACCGTTCACTACACCTTCACTCGCGAAGCGCGCTGCCGCATCACGACACGCCAGGTGCACACACGCGCGCGAGGTCGCGGTCGGCAGCCTACGTCAAGGGGGCATCCACACCATGAGACGCCCTTCCCGGATCGCGGACCTCCTCCTAATGTCCCAGGCATGAGCACCTCCGCATCTTCGACCGCCGGGACCGCCTCCGGCGGCCAGGGCGAGCCTCCGGCAGGCAACCCCAGGGGCCGCGTCGTCGTCGCGTCCCTCATCGGTACCTCGATCGAGTTCTACGACTTCTACATCTACGCGACCGCGGCGTCGCTGGTGTTCCCGGCGCTGTTCTTCCCGAACGCCCAGGACCCGACGACGCAGCTCCTGTCGTCGTTCGCCGTGTTCGGCGTCGCGTTCGTCGCGCGGCCGCTCGGCTCGGTGCTGTTCGGCCACTTCGGCGACCGGATCGGCCGCAAGACGACCCTCGTGGCCTCGCTGCTCACGATGGGTATCGCGACGATCCTGATCGGCCTCATCCCTGCGGCGTCGACACCCGGCTGGGCCTTCGCCGCGCCGGCCGTGCTCGTGCTCTGCCGGTTCGCCCAGGGCCTCGGCCTCGGCGGCGAGTGGAGCGGTGCCGCGCTGCTCGCCACGGAGAACGCGCCGCAGGGCAAGCGCGCCATCTACGGCACGTTCCCGCAGCTGGGCGCGCCCATCGGCTTCATACTGGCCAACACGGTGTTCATCGCCCTGTCGACCGCCCTCACCCCGGAGCAGTTCGCCGACTGGGGCTGGCGCATCCCGTTCCTCGCGTCCGCGATCCTGGTGATCGTCGGCCTGTGGGTGCGGCTCTCGCTGCTGGAGACGCCGGCATTCCAGCGGGTGCTGGCGGCCGAGGCCGTCACCAAGGTGCCCGTGGCCCGTGTGTTCCGCACGTCCTGGAAGCAGATCGTGTCCGGCACGTTCATCATGCTGGCCACGTACGTGCTGTTCTACCTGATGACGACGTTCACGCTGAACTACGGCGTCGCCCCGACCGCGCCCACCGACGGCGCCCCGGCCGGCCTGGGCTACGAGAAGATCGACTTCCTCTGGATGCTGATCATCGGTGTCGTGTTCTTCGGCGTCTTCACGCTGGTGTCCGGGCCGATGGCGGAGCGGTTCGGCCGCCGCAAGCACCTGATCTGGGTCACCGTGGCGATCATCCTGTTCGGCGGGTCGTTCGTGCCGCTGTTCGCGGCGGGCGACCTCGGCGTGCAGACGCTGCTGATCCTCGGCTTCACGCTCATGGGCCTCACGTTCGGCCCCATGGCCGCCGTCCTGCCGGAGCTGTTCCCGTCCAACGTCCGGTACACGGGCTCCGGCGTCGCGTACAACCTGTCGTCGGTGCTCGGCGCGGCGGTCGCCCCGTTCATCGCGGTGTGGCTGTGGGCCCAGGCCGGCTCCCCCGTCCTGGTGGGCGTCTACCTCTCCGCGATGGCCGTGATCACGCTCGTCGCCCTGCTCATGACGCGCGAGACGCGGGACGTCGAGTACGACACCAACGTCAGCGCCTGACGCTCCGGTCACGCGCAGAGATCACGCCCGACGCCGTCGCATGCCTTCCGTACGGGAGGCACGCGACGGCGTCGGGCGTTGTGCTTCGGGTACGACAGCCATCACGCTTCCGCGCGCGCACTGGGCTAGACCTCTCTAGGCTCGCCACGTTGGCTCTCCGGAATGCCAAAGGGCCCGCCGGTGAAGACCGACGGACCCAGAGGAAAAGCTCGAACGGAGTGACCTGCCTCCGCCTTCGAGACCTACGTTATCCGGCCCCGGAGGCTTGCACAAGGTGACTACGACCGCTCCCACAGCTCTGCCCCTGACCCGTTGGATCAGTTCTCAACGGTTTGCCCCATACCTCCGTGCAGCGTCCGGAAACGCTCGGAACGGGTTACGTCTCTACGACTGGAACCGCGACCTCTCAGGAGCGGTCTATGAGCTCTTGCACATGTTCGAGGTGGTCCTCAGAAATTCGATGGACGAGCAGTTGTGCACTTGGAACGCCAAGCAGCCCAACACAAGCGGTGGCGGCCTCCACTGCCCTGACTGGCTACTGGATCCGGCTCCTCTGCTGACCCGGCTCACGAGAAACGGGCAGGACATTCGAAAAGCTCGTGACCATGCAACTGCGAGCGCGAGGTCCTGGCAACCGAGCCGCGCCATCGCCCATTCAGACGTGCTCGCGCAGGTCCCGCTCGGGACATGGCGCTACCTGCTTCCCAACAAGGACGCTGGGCGGCAACGGTTGTGGAACGAGGCTCTCCGTGATGCATTCCCGAAGCTGGCAACGGCACCACGGTCGCTTACCGCGAAGGTGCACGACATTCACCTGCTGCGAAACAGGGTCGCTCACCTGGAGCCATTGATCCGCACCGGAGTGGTCCGCGATCGGCTCACCGATGTCTTGCACGTACTGCGAGCGATCGACACGGTGCCCGAGCAGTGGGCATCCGGCCAGCAGCGCGTGACGACCGTCCTGAAGGCTCGTCCTCACCTTTCGTAGGCGGACCACCTCGGCGGGATAGCGTGGCCGGGTGGAGACGACGGCCCTGATCGCAGCCTGCGTCGCCGTCGTACTCGGGGCCGGCCTGCAGCGGGTCGCCGGGATGGGTCTCGGCATGGTGGCCGCCCCGGTGCTCACCGTGTTCCTCGGGGCGTCGGTCGGCGTCCTGGTCAG
Organism: Promicromonospora sp. NPDC050249; assembly: GCF_040656015.1. NCBI lineage: Bacteria > Bacillati > Actinomycetota > Actinomycetes > Micrococcales > Promicromonosporaceae > Promicromonospora > Promicromonospora sp. NPDC050249. The sequence continues at coordinate 111,802 of NZ_JBFAKY010000009.1, forward strand.
CAACGTCGCTGCCATCGTGACGGCGCTGCTCATCCTGCGGGCGCTGCGCGACCGGGTCGAGTGGCGGCGCGTCGTGACGATCCTGCCGCTGATGCTCGTGGGCTCGGTGCTCGGGGCGCTCACCGTGCGCGAGGCCGACGCCGCGTGGCTCGACGTCATCGTCGGCGGGTCGGTGCTGCTCGCGCTGGCGGCGTCGGCGGTCCTGCGGCGGCGGGTCCGGATCAAGGGCCGGTCCGTGGCCGTCGCGACCGGCCTGGCGGCGGGCTTCATGAACACGACGTCGGGCGTCGCCGCACCCGCGTGGACCGCCTACGCGCTGGCCACCCGCTGGGACCACCGGTCGTTCGCCGCGACCCTGCAGCCCCTGCTCGTCGTCATGAACACCATGTCGATAGCCACCAAGCTGGCCTTCGGCGCGATCCCGCCCGGCCACCTGCCGGCGTGGTGGGTCTGGCCGCTGCTGCTGGCCGGCGTGCTCGCGGGCGTGGGCCTCGGGGCCCTCCTGGCCCGCCGGATCCCCACCCGGGTCGCGTCGGCGATCGCGCTGACGGTGGCCGTGGCGGGCGCGCTGACGGCCCTGACCCGAGGCCTCCTCACCGTCTGACCCTGCCCCGCCGGTCTACTCGTCCTCCGCGAACACCACGTCCCGCTTGCGTCGGATCATCGGCAGCACCGTGACCACCAGCGCGACCGCCGCGAGCGCCAGCAGGATTCCCGAGATGGGTCGCGTGACGAAGACGGTGGCGTCGCCGCGGGAGAGCAGCAGCGCCCTGCGCAGGTTGTCCTCCAGCAGGGGGCCGAGCACGAACCCGAGCAGCAGCGGCGCCGGCTCGCACCCGGACCGGATCAGCACGAAGCCCAGCACGCCGAAGACGGCGACCGCGAGGACGTCGTACGGGTTCTGGCTCAGCGAGTAGGTCCCGATGCAGGCGAACACCACGATGGCGGGGAACAGCACCGAGTACGGCACCGAGAGCATGCGCACCCACAGGCCGATGAGCGGCAGGTTGAGCAGCACCAGCAGCACGTTGCCGATCCACATCGACGCGATCAGGCCCCAGACGAGGGCGGGCTGCTCGGTCATCACGTCCGGCCCCGGCGTGATGCCCTGGATGACGAACGCCCCGGCCATGAGCGCCATGACCGGGTTGGCGGGCAGGCCGAGCGTCAGCAGCGGGATGAACGACGTCTGCGCCGCCGCGTTGTTGGCCGACTCCGGCCCGGCCACGCCGGCGATCGCCCCGTGCCCGAACTCGCCCGGGTTCCGCGAGACCCGCTTCTCCACCGCGTAGGAGGCGTACGAGGCGAGGACGTGCCCGCCGCCCGGCAGCACGCCGAGCAGGGAGCCGAGGCCGGTCGCGCGGAGCACCGGGCCGACGATCTGCCGCAGCTCCGTCCGGCTGGGCCACAGGTTCGCCACGCGGCTCACCACGCGGGTCCTGGTCCGCGGGTCGTGCAGGTTGCGCAGGATCTCCGCGATGCCGAACACGCCGACGGCGACCGCGACGAAGTTCAGACCCTGGTACAGCTCGCGCACGCCGAACGTGAACCGCGGCGTGCCGGTGTACATGTCCTGTCCCAGCGTGCCGAGCAGGATGCCGAACACGATCATCGCGAGCGCCTTGAGCGTGGACCCGCTCGCCAGCGCGATCGACGCGATGAGGCCGAGGACCACCAGCGAGAAGTACTCGGCGGAGCCGAACGACAGTGCGGCACGGGCCAGCACGGGGGCGGCGACGGCGAGCACCACCGTCGCGACGGTCCCGGCCACGAACGACCCGATCGCCGCCACGGCGAGCGCCACGCCGGCCCGCCCGGCACGCGCCATCTCGTGCCCGTCGATCGCCGTCACCGCGGCCGACGACTCACCCGGCAGGTTGAGCAGGATCGCCGTCGTCGACCCGCCGTACTGGGCGCCGTAGTAGATGCCCGCGAGCATGATGAGGGCCGACGTCGGGTCGTCGAACCCGAACGTGATCGGGAGCAGCAGGGCGATGGTCGCCGTCGGCCCGATGCCGGGCAGCACGCCGACTGCGGTGCCGAGCGCGACGCCGAGCAGGCAGAACAGGACGTTCTGCCACTGCAGCGCCTCGGAGAACCCGAGCGTGAGGTTGTCCAGCAGGTCCATCAGGGCCTCCTACCCGCCGAGCCAGTCGCCGAACAGCGCAAGGCGCAGCTGCAGGAGGACCACGAAGATGAGCCAGCTCGCCAGCGCCAGGCCGGCGGCGATGGTCAGGGCCCGCAGCGGTCTGGTGCCGGGCCGCGCCATGGCCGCGAGCAGGCCGGTGCCGAAGGTCGCGGGCAGCAGGCCGAGGCCGTCGACGGTGAGCGCGAAGAACCCCACCGCGGCGAAGATCGCCGCCGTCGGGCGCCACTGGATCCCGGCGAGCGGGCGGGGGTCCGGGACGTCCGCGTCGGGTACCACGCGGTCGGACGGCGGGGTGGCGGACGCCTCGCCGTCCGACACCCCGCGATCGGGCACCCCGCGATCGGACGGTGCGGCGTCGGACACCGCACCCGACGCCGGGTCCGGGGCGACGTACGCCTTGGCGACGATGACTCCGCCGAGCGCGGCGAGCACCAGGCCCAGGGCGAGCGGCACGTACCCCGGCCCCATCTCGAGCAGGGAGCCGAGGTCGTACCCGAGCGCCCCGATGGCGAAGGCCGCACCGAGCCCGACGAAGATCAGGCCCGAGACGAGGTCGCCCGTCGAGCGGGGCCGGAGGACGCCGATGTCAGCCTCCCTGCCCGGCGCCGATGATCTCGCCCCAGGTGGCGATCTGCTCCTCGAGCAGCGCCGCGTGCGCCTCCGGGGTTGCCTGGTCCTCGCTCACGGGCGCCGTGCCGAGGTCTGCCATCTGGTCGATCACGGTCTGGTCGGCCAGAGCCACCTGGAGCGACTCGGTGAGCTTGGTGACGACCTCGTCGGGCGTCTCGGCCGGGACATACAGGCCGTGCCACACGCTGACCTCGATGTCGGGCTGCCCGCCCTCCGCGGTCGTGGGCAGGTCCGGGAGCGCCTCGACGCGCTCCGGCGTGGTCACCGCGTACGCCTTGACCTCGCCCGCCGTGATCTGGCCGGTCGTGTTCGTGGTCTGGTCGCACATGAAGTCGACCTGGCCGCCGACGAGCTCGGTCATCGCGGGACCCGTGCCGTCGTAGGGCACCGCCGTCACCTCGACGCCGAGGGCGTTCGTCAGGAGCAGGCCGCACAGGTTGGACGCCGAACCCTCGCCGGCGTGCGCCATCGTCACCGTGTCGGCGTTCTCCTGGACGTAGGTCACGAACTCCTCGAACGTCTCCGGCTCGAAGTCGGAGCGCGCGATGATCGTCATGGGCACCTCGGTGACGAGGCCCACCGGCTTGAAGTCGGCCACCGGGTCGTAGGCGAGGTCCTCGTAGAGCGCAGGCGCCGTGGACATGCCGATGTGGTGCATGAGCACCGTGTAGCCGTCCGGGTCGGCCGTGGCGGCCTGACCCGCCCCGACGGTGCCGCCGGCGCCGTCGACGTTCTGGACGACGAGCTGCACGCCCAGGTCCTCCGACATGGGCTCGGCGACCATGCGTGTCACGGTGTCGGTCGGGCCGCCGGCGGAGAACGGCACGATCACCTCGATGTCGTCCTCGGGGTAGGCGGCGGGGTCACCGCCACCACCCGAGGAACAAGCGGCCAGGATGAGACCGAGGCCGGCCAGCGCACCGATGCGCGCGGCCACCTTGCGGGATCCAGCGGGATTCATTTCCGTCTCCGATCATCGTTGATCCGGCAGAGGTTGATCCGTGTACTGATTCGCGACAGTACCTCCGGGCATGTGACGGCCGCCACAAAGTGGACGCGGTTTTGACCGAACGGTGACCTCACCGGACGGCGTCCGCCGCCGTCCGCAGCGACCCGGCGGACCTGGCCGGCCCGGATCGGCGCACCGCTCCGGGCGATGTGCCGTGGTGCCGCTTGAAGGCCCTGCCGAACGCCGCCTCGGAGCCGTAGCCGACCCGGCGGGAGATCGTGGCGACCGAGTCGGTCGTGGTGGTCAGCGCGGTGTACGCCTGCTCGAGACGCCAGCCGGCCAGGTAGCGCATCGGGGGCTCCAGCAGGTACCCGCTGCGCCGTCCGGGTTCGTCGGGCGGACAGACGAGTTCTCCCGCATCGCCGCGAGCCTCGCCCGGCCGGCCCTGGAGGCACACGACTCCTCGTCCCGGCTCGTCCTGGTGCACGGCCCGGCAGGCATCGGCAAGACGGCGTTCGCGCACGCGGCCTCCACCCGGCTCCGGCCGCACTACCCGGACGGCCAGCTCTACGCAGACCTCGGCGGTTCGTCCGGTACGACGGTCGAGCCGATGACGGTGCTCGACCGTTTTCTCCGCACGCTGGGCGTTCCGGGGCACCAGGTGGGCCGGGACCTCGACGAGGCGGGGTCCCACTTCCGCAGCGAGCTGGCCGACCGCCAGATGCTCGTCGTCCTCGACAACGCGCGGGACGCGGACCAGGTGCGCCACCTGCTTCCCGGGACCGGCCGGAGCGACGTCCTGGTGACCAGCCGCCACCTGATCCGGGGCCTGGACGCCGCTGCGGTGATCGGGCTCGGTGCGCTGTCGCCCGCGGAGTCGGTGGACCTCATCGCTTTCGTGACGGGCAGGGACCGGACCGGCGTCGACGGCTCTGCCGCGAACGAGCTCGGCGAGGCCTGCGGCCATCTCCCGCTCGCCCTGCGCATCGCGGCGGGGCGTCTCGCCAGCAGGCCGTCGTGGGCCGTCAGCGACCTGGCGCACCGTCTGCGCGACGAGAACGGGCGGCTCGCCCAGCTCGACGACGGGACGTCGAGCGTGCTCGTGAGCTTCCAGCTCAGCTACGACCGGCTGGACGACTCCGCACGGCGGGCCTTCCGGCTCGCCTCCGTGCACCCCGGCGAGGACTTCGGGGTCCCGGCGACCGCCGCTCTCCTCGGCATCGACCTGGCCGCCGCGGAACGTCTGCTCGACGAGCTGCTCGACGCGAACGTGCTCCTGCAGTACTCGCCCGACCGCTTTCGTCTCCACGACCTGCTCCGGCTGTACTCCCGCAGGCTGGCCGGCGCCGGTGCCGAGCGGAACGAGGCGGAGGAGGCACTGGACCGCCTCATGGAGTGGTACGCGGAGCGGGTCACCGCGGCGATGGAGTGGGTGTACCCGCAGCTGGTCCGGCTCGGCGGTCACCCAGAACGCGAGCGGTGGTTCGACGACGAGCCACAGGCCCTCGACTGGCTCGACATGGAGTCAGGCACCCTGATCCGCCTGGTCGAGCAGGCGGCCGACGACGCCCACCGGGCATCCTTCGCCTGGACGGTCGCCGACCAGCTGCGGGGCTATTTTCTCATCCGGCGCCACCTCGACGGCTGGACGCGGGTGGCGGAGGCCGGGTGGCGCGCCGCTGCCGGATCGCCCGACCTCCGGGTCAGGGTCGCCGCCCTGCTCGGCCGGGGGCAGGCCCTCAGCGCGACCGGCCGTGACGCCGAGGCGCTCGACGTCATGCTCGAGGCCCAGGCGATGGCCGAACGCTGCGCGTGGAGTGCCGCGGCGGCCTACCTCGCCCACAACGTCGGCTGGCAGTACTTCGAGTTCGGTATGCCGGCCGAGGCCGACACCTGGTTCGGCAAGGCCTTCGAGCTGACCGCGGACGATCCGGAGGGGCACGTGCGCGCGGCGTCGCTGAACGGGTCGGGCATGGTGCAGCTCGACAGAGGATCCCTCGACAAGGCCGCCGAGCACCTCGGAGCGGCCCTCGCGATCAACGAGGCCGCAGGCAGGGAGGCCTCAGCCCTCGCCAACCGCGGCAACCTCGCGAGCGCGCTGCGCCGGCGCGGGGACCTGGACGAGGCGGCTCGGCACCTCGACGTCGCGCTGCACGGCTACCGCCGCCGTGGCGACGTGCGGGGTGAGCTCTCGACGCTCGACGAGCTGAGCCAGCTCGCGACCGACCACGAGAACCACCCCCAGGCGCTGAGCCTGGCCAGGCAGGCCTACGAGCTCGCGCTCCGGGTGAACGACAACCGTGCGCGCGTCATGACCGCCTGCACGCTCGGGGACGCGCTCCGGAACTGCGGCGACCTCTCTGGTTCGGTCGACCACCTGCGCACCAGTGCCGACATCGCCGTGGAGCACTCCTTCACCTACTTCGAGGCCAGAGCTCAGCTCGGGCTCGCCCGCTCGCTCAGCCTGAGGGGCGACGACGAGCCTGCCCGGCTCGCTGCCGAGCGCGCGGGCACCATCGCGCACGAGCGCGGGTACACGCTGCTCGCGGCGGCCGCCGAGGCTGCTGCCGAGGCGGTCGCGGCCCGCTGAGGGCAGCCCCCGACGGTGCTCAGGTCGAGCCGTCGACCGGGGACGCGGACGGCGCCGCGTAACGGGCGGCCAGCGCGGCGGCGCGGTCCCTGAGGGCGGTACGCAACGACGGCGGGGCCAGCGCCTCTGCGTCCGTGCCGAGCTGCCAGAGCGCCCACACGGCATGCCGGAGGTCCTGAAAGGTCACCTCGAGCCGCAGCCGGCCGTCGTCGTCCGCCGCTTCCCTGAGGACGGCGAGCGCCGTGCCCACGAGCTCCTCGCGCCGGGCAGGATCCAGCCGGACGAGCACGACGACCTGGTCCCCGCCCGTACGGAACCGGTTGCTGCGTTCCTGCCAGATCCGGTCCAGGTCGACCTGGTCCGGTCGCTCGGCGGGTTCGGCGAGCTCCTCGGCGGCGATGATCCGCGAGAGCCGGTAGGTACGGTCCGCGCCGGACGTCGTGGCCAGCAGGTAGCCCTTGTCCCGCACCGTGACCAGGCCGATCGGGTCCACGGTGCGCCAGCTCGCCGGCCGGTCCGCCGGTGCGTAGTGGATGCGCAGCTTGTGTCCGGCCAGCACCGCCCGCCGGACCTCGGCCATCGCGGTGCCTGGCACCTCGTCGGCGGGCGCCCTGCGGGAGAGCAGGTCCGTCTCCGGGTCGACGAGGAACCGCCGGGCCGCGTCGCTCGTGGTGGCCCGGTGGCCCTCCGGTAGTGCGTCGACGACCTTGCGCATGGCCGACGCGAGCGCGGAGCCCAGGCCGAACACCTGCTCGCCCCTGCCCGAACCGGCGGTCAGCAGGGCGAGGGCCTCGTCGTGGTTCAGCCCGGTGAGCTCGGTCCGGAACCTGGGCAGCAGGGCGAACCCGCCGTGGCGGCCGCGTTCGGCGTAGACCGGGACGCCCGCGGCCGAGAGCGCCTCGATGTCCCGCAGCACGGTGCGGGTGGAGACCTCGAGCTCACGGGCCAGCGCCTGTGCGGACAGCCGGCCGCGCTGGCGCAGCAGCAGCACCAGGGAGACCAGACGATCCGCGCGCATCCGAAGATCCTACGGAATACCTGACACAGGGTGTCGTGATTTGTGGAGAGGCTCGTCCTCGCAGGAACCAAACAGGAACCAGACAGGAACCGAATGGAGCTGATGTGGCGATGGAACGAACCGCGGTCAACCCGGTGACGTGGTCGGTGGCGATGGGGTTCAACCAGGGCGAGCTGGTCTCCGGGCACGCCCGGACCCTGTACTGCTCGGGGCAGACGGCGATGAGCGCCGACGGCAGGCCGGAGCACGACGGTGACATGGCGGCACAGCTGGAGCTGAGCCTCGCCAACCTGGAGGCGGTGCTCGGCGAGGCCGGGATGTCCCTGACGAACCTCGTCCGGCTCAACGTCTACACCACCGACGTCGACCTGCTCTTCCAGCACTACGGGGTGCTGGCGTCGCGCCTGGGCGCCGCCCAGGTGTCGCCGTCCACCACGATGCTCGGGGTGACCCGGCTGGCGATCCCGGGGCAGCTGGTCGAGCTCGAAGGGACCGCCGTGGGGTGACGCGGCCGCGCTGAGGGCGCGGCGCCGATGAGGCAGTGCCGATGAGGCAGTGCCGATGAGTAAGGGCCCGGTCGGTCGTCGGTAGGTGTAGGTACAGGGGCGCCACCGCACCGCACCCGACACGTTGGAGGACACCGTGACCGAGACATCCACGACGACCGACCGGCCCGCTCGCCCGCCCGTCGTCGACTGGGAGAGCTGGCGGTCGGCGCGCGACGAGCTGCTGGCCAGGGAGAAGGAGCACACCCGCGCCGGTGATGCCCTCGCCGCCGCGCGACGCCGGCTGCCGATGGTCGAGATCGACCCGGCCATGCGGGTCACGGGGGCCGACGGGCCCGTGCCGCTGATCGACCTGTTCCAGGGCCGCGACGAGCTCGTCGTCTACCAGCACATGTGGCACGACGGCGAGCCGTTCGAGCGCCAGTGCCCCGGCTGCACCATCAACACGTGGCACATCCAGCAGTCCGCCCCGTACCTCGCGGCGCGCGGCGTCTCGTTCGCGATGCTCACCGAGGGGCCGTGGGACGAGGTCGCTCCCTACCTGGAGTTCATGGGCTACACCGAGCCCTGGTACTCGGTGCGAGGGCTCGAGGCGCCGGTCGGCGTCGACATGGGCCACATCGTCTGCTTCCTGCGCGACGGCGACCGCGCCTTCCTCACCTACCGGACGACCGGCCGTGGCAACGAGCCGGCCGCCGGGATCTTCGGGCTGCTCGACATGACGCCCTACGGCCGCGGCGAGGCCTGGGAGGACATGCCGGAGGGCTGGCCCGAGGGCAAGGACTCCTGCTGGTACTGGGCGACGGACGCCGACGGGAACGCCACCTGGGGAAGGACTCGCCGGGCCGTGCCGCAGTGGACACGGCCGGGGGCCACTCGAGTGGTCCCCGGCCGCAGCCACGAGCACCACCACTAGACCGGGGTCTCCTCCCGCACTGGCGCGGGCGCCGCCTGCGGCCGCACCCCCTGGCGCCCCTCGGGCGCCCGCAGCCAGCGCGGCGCCCACCAGTTCGCGCTCCCGAGGAGCTTCACGCTCGCCGGGAGCAGCACGAGCCGCACCAGCGTCGCGTCGACGAGCACCACGAGCGCCATGCCGAGGCCGACCATCTTGAGGTAGACGACCCCCGACGACAGGTACACGAGGAACGACAGGGCGAGGATGCCGGCGGCCGTCGTGACGAGCGGGGCCGACAGCTGCAGGCCGCGCGCGACGGAGTCCTCGAGCCGGCGGCCGGCGTCGTGCTCCTGGAGGATGCGCGACAGCAGCAGCACCTCGTAGTCCATGGAGAGCCCGAACGTCACGCAGAACATGAGGATCGGGATGGACAGGTCGAGGGTTCCGGTAGCGGTGAACCCGAGCAGGTTGCTCAGGTTGCCGTCCTGGAAGACCCAGACGAGCACCCCGCCGAGGACCGACAGGCTCAGCAGGTTGAGCACCGCCGCCTTGAGCGGCAGCACGATGCTGCGCACCGACAGCATGAGCACGAGTGTGCTCACCACCAGGACGAAGAGGAACACCCACGGCAGCCGCTCGACGAGCGCCGAGCGGTAGTCGTCGAGCACGGCGGGATACCCGCCGACGACGGCCCGGGCGTCCGTGCCGGCACCCGCGTTCCAGGTATCCGCGGTGGTGCGCACGTCGGTGACCAGCCCGTACGGGTCGGTGTCCAGGCGCTCCGACGTCGGGACGATGACCACCGGTGCCGCGAACGTCTCGGGCGACGGGCCGACCGCCGCGCCGTCGACGTACCGCTCGCCGCCGCCGTGGACCTCGGCGACGCCGTCCACCGTCGAGAACGCCTGGGCGAGGCCGGCGGACTGCTCCGCCGTCCAGGCCCCGCCCGAGCTCGGGAGGGCGAAGAGGCTGTCGGCCACCTCGCTGTCGAAGTCGGCCCGGATGGCGTCCTGGACCTGGCGGCTGGTCGTCTCGGCGGGCAGGATCCGGTCGTCCGGCGGGCCGACCCGCAGCCCGAGCAGGGGCGCGCCCAGGGCGAGGACAATAACACCGGCGAGCGCCACGTACACGACGGGGCGCCGCATGGTCCGCCGTGCCACGCGCTCGAACCAGCCGGTCGGTGTGGTCGGCAGGGCGGCGCGCGACAGGTCGAGCCGCTCCCCCAGCAGCGCCAGCACGGCAGGCAGCACGACGATGGCGCCGAGGCTCGCCACCAGCACGACGGCCACGCCCGCGTACGCGAACGACCGCAGGAACGGGAACGGGAGGAGCAGGAGGCCGAGCAGCGAGGCGGACACCGCAGCGCCGCTCACGAGCACCGTCATGCCGGCGCCCCGCACCGCCTCGGCCGCTGCCCGCGCGGGCGAGAGTCCCGCCGCTCGTCCCTCCGCGTGCCGGGCGATGATGAACAGCCCGTAGTCGACGCCCAGGGCTATCGCCATGACGAGCACGAGGTTCGCCGCGAACGTCGAGACGTCCGTCAGCGCGGCGACTATCCGCAGCGCACCCATCGACCCGATGATCGTGACGACACCGAGGGCCAGGATCAGCGCCGCCGGGACGAACCGGCGGAACACGAGGACCAGCAGCAGGAACACACCGGGCAGCACGATCGCCTCGGCGAGGCCGAAGCCCCGTCGCGCCTCGTCCGAGACCTGGCGGAACACCTCCTCCTGCCCGCCGAACGCGACGGTGACCGGTCCGCGGTCGCCCGACCACTCGGCCGACAGCTCGCCCACGAGCGCGCGCGCCTCGGTGGCCTCGCCCGCGGCCCGCGCGACGATCAGCGCCTGGCTCCCGTCGCCGCTGCGGAGCACCTCCCAGTCGTCGGACGACCAGTAGGAGAAGACGTCCTCGATGCCCGGCTCGGCATCGAGCGCCGCCTCGACCTCACCGGCCGCCGCGGCGACGTCGGCCTGGTTGACGTCGCCGTCGCGTGCCGTGATCAGCACGGTGACGTTGGGCGGTCCGCTACCGAGGCCCGCGAGCTCCTCCTGGGCGAGCACCGCGGGCGACCCGGGGGTCTCGAAGCGGGCGAGCTGGAGCTGCGGGAGCGTGCCGGCGGCAAGGATCCCGGCGACCACGAGGACCAGCGCGCCGATGAGCAGGACCCGCTTGGGCCGCCGGGTGACGGCCTCGCCGAGCCTGCCGAGCGTGTCGTTCCGTTCCATCTGTGCCCCTTCCATCAGAAGCCCTCTCCGTCGAGCCAGGAGGCGAGCCCGTCCAGGGCTACCTCGTGCCGGCGGGCAAGGTCGAAGTAGTGGCCGGCGTCGGGCACCTCGACCAGGGTCGTCGACGGTGCGCCGGCGAACAGGGTCTTGTGCACGCCGCCGAGCTGGACGCGCGCGTCGTGCTCCCCGTAGAGGAGCAGGACGGGCACGTCGATCTCGCGCAGCCGCTCCGCGTCGACCATCACGCCCGAGAGCTGGGAGACCATGTCGCCGCACGGGTGCTTGTTCTGCTTTCCCGCGCTGTACTCGACGACCTCCGGGTCGGTGTCCGCGAAGTTGCCCTCGACGAACTCGCGCCGGCCCAGGTCGTACAGGGCGTAGCCGGACGGGTCGTCCGGCTCCTCGGACGGTGTCCCGCCGGACAGGCAGGAGCCGAGCGCCGCCTGGAACCGCGCGGTCGCCTCGTCGGTCAGCCCGCCGTCGGCCCAGCCGGAGACGACGACGCCGTCCACGTCGCCGTACGAGATCGCCTCGAGCTGGGCGACCTGCCCGCCGTTCGAGTGCCCGAGGGTCGTCACCGTGGTGAACGTGGGCGAGGGCGACTCGCCCTCCCACTCGTACTCGCCGGACCGCAGCGCCTCGATGATCTGGTGCAGCATGTCCGCCTGCGAGCCGACGCACATGTGCCGGCCGTCGGGCCGATCGCTCGAGTCGTAGCCGAGCCGGTCGATCGTGAGCGACGCGTGACCTCGTTCGGCCATCTCGTACGAGTGGTGGAAGCCCTCGACGGGCACCCGCCAGTACCACTCGCCCGAGGCGATGCCGTGCTCGTACACCGTGACCGCGCCGCCGCCGAGCATGGTCGCCGGCCCGGTGAGGTGGCCGCGGATCGTGTAGGTCTTGCCGTCGGACGGGCACGCGAGCGCGGACGTGTTGCGGTTGACGACCGAGAACGAGACCGCCTCGTCGACGACGCCCGGCGGCACGTCCAGCTCGGGCTCGTCGGCCTCGGTCGCCGGCTCCGCGGGAAGCGTCAGCTCGGCCACGGGAGCGGCGGCGGGCGCGTGCTTTTCCGCCTGCGCGCCCGCCGCCGCCGGGCCGACGAGGGCTGCGCCCACGACGGCGACGCCGAGCACGGCGACCGCCAGGGCTCTACCGCGATGTGGTGTGCTCATCAGTGCTGGTTCCTTCACCTCTCGGGTACGGTCCGCCGGCGGGTCCGCCGGCATGGTCGTTCGGGTGCGGTTCGAGCGGCTCACAGGAGCCCCTCCGTCCGGTACCAGGCGGCCTCGTCACGGAGGGTCTCCGCCGCCGGCCGGAACTCGACGCCCAGCTCCCGCCGCACGCGGTCGGAGCTGACGCGCGCCTTGTCGCCCTGGACGAGGACCTCGGCCCCTGCTCGGTTCGTGACGTCCTCGCGGCCCGTCAGCCGGTTGACGGCGCCGAGGCCGCTCGCGAGGGCGAGCGTGAGCCCGCCCGGCAGGGCTCGCGGTGCACGGCTCCCCGTCTCGCTCGCGATCACCGCGGCGACGTCGCGCAGGCGCTCCCACCTGCCTGCGGCGACGTACCGACGTCCGCTGACTCCCGTGTCGAGCAGCCGGACGCAGACCTCGGCGACGTCGCGCGCGTCGACCATGCTGTTGCCGACGTCGGGCAGGACGGGCACCTCTCCCCGGGCGATCGACAGGAAGAGCCGGCCCGACGACGTCGGGCCGCTGTCGCCGGGGCCCCACATCCAGCCGGGCAGGACCAGCGGGACCGACGGGCGGCGTCCGCGCGCCACGTGCGCCTGGACGACCGCCTCGGCCGCGACCTTGCTCGCCGCGTACCCGTTCACGGCGTCGGCGGGCGGGGGCGACTGCTCGTCGGCGGGTGCCGACACGTCGCCCCTGGCGAGCGCCGCGGTCGAGCTCACGTGCACGACGGTGCGGAGGTCGTGCCGCTCGGCCGCGGCCAGGAGGCGGCCCAGCGCCGTCACGTTGGTCTCGTACAGGAGCCACGGGTCGGCGCCCGGCAGGTAGTACTCCCGGAAGTAGGCGGCGGCGTGCACCACCGAGCCGACGTCGGGCAGGACCTTGTCCCACACGTCCGGGTCGAGGGTGTCGCCCACGACCACCCGCGCCTCGGGCGGCAGGAGCCGGGCGGCACGCTCGGCGTCCCGGGCGAGCACCGTGACGGGCCGGTCCTGCTCGACGAGCCGGCGCACCACCGACGAGCCGAGGAGTCCGGTGGCGCCGGTGACGAGAACGGGGTCGGTCATCTTTCCTCCGCGGTGGTGGCGAGGACCGGTACCCGGTCCGGTGGAGTCTCGTGCGTGGTGCCGGCCGCCGTCGCCGGCGCCCCGACGGGAGCGGGTCCCTCCTCGTGCCACCCGATGCGGGCGTGCAGCCGGCGCAGCGGGCCGGGCGCCCACCACGTCCACCGCCCGGTGAGTGCCATGAAGGCCGGGACGAGGGTGGTGCGCACGACGGTCGCGTCCACGAGGACCGCGAGCGCCACGCCGAAGCCGAGCATCTGCGTGTTGGCGATCCGGGACGAGCCGATGGCGATGAGCACGGTGGCGAGGATGAGCGCCGCTGCCGTGATGACGCCTCCGGTGCGCTGCATGGCGGTGGCGACGGCCTCCTGCAGGTCGCCCGTGCGCCGGTGCTCCTCCACGGTCCGGGCGAGGAGGAAGACGCCGTAGTCCATGGAGAGCCCGAACGCGACGCACGCCATGAGCACCGGGACCGTCGCGTCGATGTAGCCCGTGGGAGTGAACCCGAGCAGGCCGGAGAGGTTGCCGTCCTGGAACACCCACACGATCGCGCCGAGCATCGCGGTGAGGCTGAGCCCGTTGGCGAGGACCGCCTGCAGCGGCAGGACGACGCTGCCGGTCAGGAGGAACACGATGACGAGCGCTGAGCCGATGGCGATGGCGAGCGCGATGGGCAGCAGGCTCCCGATCGAGTCCTGGCTGTCGACGAGCGTGGCGGGCTGTCCGCCGACGGAGAAGTTCTCGGCCTCCGGCAGGGCCCGGATCTCGCGCGCCATCTCCTGGGCGCGGACGCTCGTCAGCGGGATGTCGGCGTCCGCGGTCACGGTGAGCAGTACCGGGTGGTCGCCGGGCGCGGGGACCACGAGGTCGCCGACGACCGTCGAGACCGAGGCGCCGGTGCCGGGCACCGGCTCGACGTCGTCGACCCCGTCGATGCGCAGGACGGCGTCGCGCACCGCGTCGATGTCGTCGGTGTCGCTGCCCGCCGGGAGCATCAGGGTGGCCATGGACTCGCCGCCGGAGGTGAACTCGTCCCGCAGGAGCTGCTGCGCCGCGCGCACCGGCGAGTCCTCGGCCAGCTGCCGGAAGTCGGCCTCGCCGAAGGCGACGCCCCGGAACGGGAGGGCGAGGATCAGGAGGCCCGCGCCGACGGTGAGGGCGACCACCCACCGGTGCCGCATGACGCCGCGGGTCCACGACGCCCAGGCTCCGACGGTCGGCCCACCGGATGTCCCGCCGGCCGCCGAGGTCGATGCCGCTGGTGCCGCGGGCGACGCCGCGGCTTTCCGCCGCCGCGACAGCCAGCTGCGGCCGGGCCGGAGCCGGTCGCCGAGGAGCGTGAGCACCGCGGGAAGCACGAGCAGCGCGGCGAGCGCCGACAGCGCCACCACCGCGACGCCCGCGTAGGCGAACGACCGGAGGAAGTACAGCGGGAAGATGAGGAGCGACGACAGCGCGGCCGCGACGGTGATGGCGGAGTACAGCACGGTCCGGCCGGCCGAGCCGACGGTGTTGTGCACCGCCGTCGCGACGTCGTCGGTGGCGACCAGCTCCTCGCGGAAGCGCCGGACCACGAGCAGCGCGTAGTCGATGGCGAGGCCAAGGCCGAGGGCCGTCGTCAGGTTGATCGAGAAGACCGAGACGTCGGTGAACAGCGTCAGGCCCATCAGGATCGCGTTGGTGCCCATGACAGAGGCGAGCCCGACGGCGAGCGGCAGGCCCGCTGCGAGGAAGCCGCCGAAGACGACGAGCAGGATGACGAGGGTGATGGGCAGCACGATCAGCTCGGCACGGGCGAGGTCCTCGCGGATCGTCGCCTGGAGCTCCGCGTAGACGGCGCCCGGACCGATGACCGACACGTCCAGGCCGTCCCGCTCGCCGGCGAACTGGTCCTGGATGTCCGCCACCGCTTCGTTCACCGCCTGCTCGTCGCCCGCCACGCGGGCCGCGACGATCGCGTGCTGGCCGTCCTCGGAGCGCAGCGCGCTGACCGGGGTGCGCCAGTACGACGAGACGCCCTCGACGCCCGGTGTCTCGGCCAGCCGCTCGGTCAGGCGGAGACCCGGCGCGGCGACGTCGGGCGACGAGACGTCCTCCGGTGCCGTGACCAGCAGCACGACGTCGGGAGCGGCCTGCGGGGCATGGTCCTCGACGGCTGCGGCGACCAGCGACGACTCGGCGGAGGGGTCGGTCACTCCACCCGCGCCGAGCCGGCTCTCCACGCCGCTGCCGAGGACTCCGCACAGGGCGATGAGGACCCCCGCCACGGCGAGGAGAAGGCGTGGGCGCCGCGTTGCTAGCGCAGCGATATGGTTGAACATTGAAGGCCTCCGTGGCGCCTACAGTAGAATGTGTCGATCATAGGTCCGGCGTATGGATTTCCGCAATGTTCACGGCTGCGGTCGTCCACGCCATCAGAAAGGAGCTGGCAGTGGGAATCTCAGAACGAACGCCGCTGTCACAGACCATCGGGTACCGCCTGATCAAGGTGGGCGAGATGGCCATGGAGACAGCCGAGCAGGTACTGGCGCCGACAGGGATCAAGCCGAGGCATTTCAACGTGCTCTCCACGCTCTCGGTCGACGCGACCCTGTCTCAGCGCGAGCTGAGCACGGCCCTGGGGATCGACCCGAACGTGATGGTCGACCTCATCGACGAGCTCGAGCGGCAGAGCTTCGCCCGACGTGAGCGGAGCCCTGTCGACCGTCGTCGCCACATAGTCGTGGTGACCCCGAAGGGCAAGGCTGCGCTCACGAAGGCCCAGGCCGCGGTCGTCGAGGCCGAGGAGGAGTTCCTCGGCGTGCTGACCGCGGACCAGCGTCAGGTCCTGTTCGAGGCCGTTGGTGTCCTCCTGGGTCTGGCACCGGTGCCGCGGGCGGGCTGAGTCGCCCACCCGCGGACCGACGGGATGACGTGCCATCGGACTGGCCGGTGGCACGTCAGCCCTTCGCCACCTCGCTCTCGGACCGGACCGGCCGCGCCTCCTGGCCCGCCGCCGGTCGCCGGCCGAGCAGGCGGAGGATCTGGCCCCGCCCGTCCCAGTCCGTCGCTCCGCCGACGACGCCGTCCGGCCGCACCCAGACGACCGACGGCCGTCCCGTTGCGCCCGCCGTGCCGTCTCTGCCGGCTGTGGGCGGGCCGACGACGAGCACACCGGAGGGCGCCTCGCTGGTCAGCACGTCACGCTGCTGCGCCGTCAGGCCCGAGACGACCAGGCGGTGCCGCACGGCGCAGCCGAGCGCGTCGCGCGGCGGCACGGGCAGACCGCTCCAGCGCCCCACGGCCGGCAGGCCGGTGCCCTGGGGTACCTGCCCCTCGACCAGGGCGGGGCTGTTCCGCAGCCCGAGGTCGAGCTGCGCGAGCCGGCCGACGGCCGCCTGCTGGAACCGCGCCCTGCTGCCGAGGGTCCGCAGCAGGGCGTCGCGCAGCCTGCGGCGCACCGGGTTCGCCACGAGCCACAGCTTGGTCTGCGCGTCGGCCTGCTTGACCGCGCGCTGCGCGGCCGGCCGGCGCTCGGCCTCGTACCCGTCGACCACAGCGGGGTCCGCTCCCCCGGACACGGCGGCGATCCGCCAGGCGAGGTCGAAGCCGTCCTGGACCGCGGTGTTGAGCCCCTGCCCGCCCGCCGGGGAATGCCCGTGCGCCGCGTCGCCCGCCAGCAGGACCGGCCCGCGCCGGAAGCCGCGGGCGACCCGCGAGTGCACCCGGAACCGGCTCGCCCAGCGGACGTCGCTGATCGTCGCCGACGGCTGGCGCTGCCGCAGCGCCGCCAGCGCGTCGTCGAAGACCGTGTCGGGTGTGCCATCGGGCGGGATCTCGCGGTCCGCGAAGACCCGGTGGGTCCCGTCCGGCAGCGGCACGACGACGAGCACGCCGTGCGGCCCGAGGTCGTAGCGTGCCTCGTCGACGGGCAGGTCCGGGCTGACGACCCGGCCGTCGACCAGGAGGAACTCCCTGGTGAACGTCCGGCCTTCCATCTCCACCCCTGCGGCCTCCCGGACCACGCTGCGCGACCCGTCGGCGCCGACCACCCAGCGGGCGGTGACCTCCGTCGGCGTCCCCGCCGTGTCGACGACCTGGACCACCGCGCGATCGTCGTCGAGCTTGACCTCGGTGACCCGGTGGTTCCACCGCACGTCCACACCCAGCGTCGCCGCCCGGTCCAGGAGAAGCTGGACCACGACGGGCTGCGGCAGGCAGACGGGGCGCGTGAAGCGCGTCCCCGCCAGGGCGCCGAACCCGACGGTGAACAGCGGGCGCGTCACGGACGAGTAGCGCGCCCGCTGCAGGACCAGGCCCTGCTCCAGGACGTCGTCCCCGACGCCGAGGCGGTCGAGCACCTCGAGGCAGCCGGCCCACAGCACGAGGGCGCGGGGCTGGCCGTCGGGTCCCTGCCGCGCGTCGTACACCCGCACGGGCACGCCCTGCAGCGCGAGCGTGCAGGCCGCGACGAGGCCGGCAGGCCCCGCGCCGACGACGACCACCTCCGGGGAGCTCACGACGCGCCCTCGGCCACCGGAGCCGGAGCGGCGCCGGCAGCGAGCACCGCCTCGATCTCCGGCAGGGAGGCGTCCGCGCTCGTCCACAGGACGGCACCGAACCCGAGGTCACGGGCGGCCGCGCAGTTATCCTCCAGGTCGTCGATCATCAGGCACTCCGACGCCGGCTTGTCGAGACGCTCCAGGAGGCGGCGGTAGATCTCAGGGGCCGGCTTGCGCACGCGCTCCCGGCTGGAGTCGACGACGACGTCGAACAGGGCGTCGGTGTCCACCTGCGCGCGCCAGCGCGGCTCCCACTCCCGCACGTTGTTCGTCAGCAGCGCCGTGGTGTACCCCCGCTCGCGGAAGCCGGCGATGGCCGCTACCACCGCGGTCTCCGTGCGCCGCCCCTTGAACCACCACTCGCCGAACGGCTTGCCCTCGAGGCGGTCGAGCGTGCCCTCCGGCAGGTAGGCGGCGAGCCGCTTGATCATGTCGTCCTCGGTGATGGCGGCCACCTCGAGCTCGGCCATCGGATCCGCCCGATGCTCGCGCGCGGAGGCGACCATGGCCTCCCGCAGCTCCAGCGGCGAGATGCCCACCGCCTTGCAGAAGAGGTAGAACGTCTCCTCGAGCGGGTTGGTCAGCACGCCGCCGTAGTCGAACACGAGCGTGGTGATCCTCTGTCCACTGAACTGGCCACTGAACTGGTCGCTGATCATGATGTGACTCCCATCGTGAGGTCGATCTGGGCTGCGACCCTGCCTGCGTGCAGGATCGAGGTACGGGTGGAGCACGCGACGATCGCGCCACGCGTGGTCAGCTCGGCGACCTCCGTGACGACCTGCGTGGGGAGGTCCAGCTCGACGAAGGCGTCGAACGAACCCGTGCACGCGAGGACGACGAGGTCGGACGGTTGCAGGCCGTGGGACAGCGAGACGGCCGCCGCGGCCGACTGGCGCGCGGCCTCGAGCAGGAGGTTGCCCGGTGCGTGGTCGAGGGGGTGGTCGAACAGGTAGGGGTGCCGGGTGTCGACGTGGAGCCACGACTGCGCCCGCCGCCCGCCGTCCAGGACCGGCCTGCTCACCACCACGTTGCGCGGGTCCCGGCGGCCGACGGTCCGGGCACGTGCGGGCGACGGCGGCTGCGCGGACTGCAGGAGCGGACCGGCGGCGCTCACGGTGTGCCGACGACCGAGCGCGCGCAGGCTCTTCCACTCCGCCGGGGTCATGACCATGAGCGACCCCTGCCCGGTGAGCGCCAGGCGGCCGTCGACCGAGACCTGCCCGGCGAACCGGACACCGGTGACCCGGCCGCCGATCGTCCGCTGCGCCTCGAGGGTCGTGCCGACCTCCAGGTGCGCCGGCCGGTCCCCGACCCGCAGGGCGCCGAGGTCCTCGACGTCCACGTCCAGGTCTCGGAAGAGGAACGCGAGGCCCAGCGGGATCCCGAGGTGGCGGTGGGAGACGCTGACGGCCGCCTGCCGGACGGTCTCGACGAGGAGGGAGAAGTCGAGGACCGGACCCTCCTGCATGAGGTGGCCGCGCGGGAGCTGGGCCGCCACCCGGTACGTCCCGTCTGTACCTGACTCACTGGTACCGGACTCACTGGTGCCGGACGTGTCGGTGACGAAGACCTCGGCGACGGCCCTGCGGTGCACGTACTCGCGCGCGACGGTCGCGGCGTAGCTGAGGCTCATGATCCCGCCGCTTCCGCCGTCGGGCTGACGGGCGCGACGAGCTGGGACTCACGCCGCGGACGCGGCGGGACGACGTCCCGGACGCCCAGGGTGTCCGGGAGCACGCCGTAGCCCAGCCCGCGCAGCCGGTCCGACACGTGCAGGAGGGAGGCGTTCAGGCTGGTCCCGCGGCGCATCGACACGAGGCTGGTGACGCGCGTGGCGTACCCCTCGAGCGACTGCTCCGCCACCATCGACAGCGTGGCCTGGGGCCCGAGCTCGACCAGGACGTCGTGCCTCCGGCCCGACGCCGTACGGATCGCGTCCCGGAACCGGACCGGCCGGATGACCGTGTCGGCCCAGAACGAGGCGTCCAGCGCGGCGACGGGCACCCGCCCGCCGACCGCGCTCGACACGATGTGCCCGTCACCCCGCGGTGCCGGGACGTCGGCGAGCGCCTCGACGATCGGCCGGCGCATGGCAGCGGCCCGCGGCGAGTGCAGCGCGTGCTGGACGCGGAGCGGGAGCCACCAGCCGCCCGCCGCGCTGACGTCGCCGCTGAGCGCGTCGACCGCCTCGTCGCTCCCGGCGACCACGATGACCGAGGGCGCGTTCACGGCGGCGACGTGGACGTCTCCGCCGTGTGCGGCCAGGATCCGGTCGACGGTGCGCAGGTCGAGGCCTACGGCCGCCATGGTGCCGGTGCCGTCGAACCGCTGGACGGCCTCGGCCCGGCGGACGACGATCCTGAGCGCCTGCTCGGTGCTCAGCGCACCGACGGCGTGCGCCGCCGCGACCTCCCCGAGCGAGTAGCCGACGACCTCGTCCGGGACGACGCCGCGGCGTCGCCAGAGGTCGGTGAGGCAGGCCTGGACGGTGAAGATCGCCGTCTGGGCTGCGACGGCATCGCCCACCTCGGGCGGTGGCGCGTCGGTGCTCAGGTGCTCCAGCAGCGACCACCCGGTGAGCTCCCGCACGGCTTCCTCGCACCGGTGCAGCGTGGGCCACACGCCCGGCTCGGCCAGGAGCGTCCGGCCCATGCCCGGCCACTGCGACCCGTAGCCGCTGTAGACGAAGGTGAGCCGACGGCGTGTCCGGCAGCGGATCATCTGCGCTCACCGCCGATCGCCCGGTCGGCGACCTGGCGGGTCGCGAACGCGTCGAGGTCGAGGCCTTGGTCGAGACCGGCATCGAGGCCGCCTCCGGGCGGCCCGTCCGGGAGCCCGCTCGACAGGTGGGCGGCGAGCCGCCGGATGGTCGGGTGGTCGAAGACGACGGTGGCCGGGATCTCGCGCCCGAGCCGCCGCTCCAGCTCGCCGCGCAGCTCGACGACCATGAAGGACGTCAGGCCGAGGTCGAAGAGGGACGCGTCGGGATCGAGCTCGTCGGGCCGGTCCAGACCGAGGGCCGGGGCGAGCCGCTCCCGGAGGAGCTCGAGCACCTCGGCCGGGCTCGTGAGGGGGGTCTCGCCCGCCGTCGGCTGTCCCGCCGTCGACAACAACAGCGCGGGGTCGGTCGCCTCCGCGAGCGTGACCATCGGGTGCGTGGCCGTGCCAGCGGGCGACCAGGACCCGGTGTCGAACGAGTTGGCGGGCTCCGGCAGGCTCGCGCTCGCCGGCCGGCCCGTGCCGACGACGGCGGCGGCCGGCGGGCCGGCCGGTGCGACGGCGACCCGTGCGCCGGCCGGCGCCGACGCCTCGGACAGCCAGTAGGTCCGGCCCTGGAAGGGGTAGGTCGGAAGCTGCGGCACGTGCGCAGGACGCGGGGTCACCGCGGTCCAGTCCACGTGGCCGCCGTCCCGCCAGTACTGCGCGAGCGCCCCGCGCAGCGCCCACTCCGGCCGCGCCGTCGAGACCGACGCCAGCCCGCGCAGGGCCCGCCCGTCGGCCGCGTTCCGCTCGAGGAGCGGGAGCAGGCCGCCCGGGCCGAGCTCGAGGACCGTTCGGGCACCCGCGGCGCGGACGGCGTCGAGCGCCGGGCCGAACCGCACGGGCTCGCGCGTGTGCCGGACCCAGTAGTCGCTGGTGGCCACCTCGGGACCGGCGAGCCCGCCGGTCGCGTCGGAGACCAGCGGGACGACGGGCGGCTGGAGCCGCACGCGATCGAAGGCCGCCCGGAGGCCGTCGAGCACCGGGTCCATGTGGTGCGAGTGGAACGCGCGGTTCACCCCGAGCCGGACGCCCCGCACGCCGCGGCGCGCCATGGTGTCCAGCACCTCGGTGATGCCGTCGGGGTCTCCCGAGACGACGGTGTCCTGCGGGCCGTTGAGCACCGCCACCTCCACGGCGCCGGAGACCAGCGGCGGCAGCTCCGCGAGGTCCTCCGGGCGGCAGCGCAGCAGCACCATGGCGCCATCGGGCGCGTCGTCGGCCATGAGGCGGCCGCGCTCGGTGACGAGCCGGTAGCCGTCCGCAGGCGAGAACACGCCCGCGAGCGCCGCCGCCGCGTACGCGCCGACGCTGTGTCCCAGCACCATCGAGGGCTCCACGCCGACCGAGCGCCACCAGGTGCCCAGTGCGACGGCGGCCGCGTACAGGGCCGGCTGGGTGACACGGGTGGAGGCGAGGGCGTCCAGAGCGGACCGGTCGTTCGTCACGAGCACGGAAAGTGGTAGCTCGTCCGGCCCGCCGAGGGCGTCGATCACGTCGGTGACCGCAGGGACGCGCCCGTAGATGCCGGCGAGGCATCCCGCGACGGGCAGGCCGTGCCCCGGGGCGAGGAACGCGACGCGCGGCGGCGTGCCCACGACGCGGCCGAGGTCGCCGTCGCCCACCGCGACGCGGAGCAGCCCGCTGATCAGCTCGGGGCCCGACTCCGCGACGACGGCCGACCGGACGGCCAGGTCCGCGCGCCCTGCCCCCGCGGCCCACGCGAAGCCGCGCAGCCGGTCGGCGTCGGACGCCCCGTCGGTGAGGGACGCCGAGACCCGCTCGGCGAGCCGGACGGCGGTCGCGCGCACGGCGGCCTCGTCGGCCCCGCTGAGCTTGACCACCACGGGCTCCGGTTCGGCGACCGGGGCGTCCACCGCGGCCCGTACCGGCGGGCTCTGGACCACGACGTGCGCGTTCGTCCCGCCGAAGCCGAACGACGAGACGCCCGCCACGCGGACCGGGTCGGCCCAGCGGACGTTGTTCCCCGGCACCGTCACGCCGAGCTCGTCCCATGCGATGCGCGGGCTGGGCGTCGTGACGTTGAGGTGCCGGGGGATCGTCCCGCGTTCGACGGCGAGCAGCACCTTGAGCAGGCCCGCGATACCCGCTGCGGCCTCCAGGTGCCCGATGTTGGTCTTGACCGAGCCGATGGGCAGGGGCCGCGGGCGGGCGGCGGTGCCGAGGGCCGCTGCGAGCGCCCGGACCTCGATCGGGTCGCCGAGCGGCGTCCCGGTCCCGTGCGCCTCGACGTACCCGACCTCCTCCGGCGCGACCCGCGCGGCGTCCAGCGCAGCCCGGACCACCGCCTGCTGGGCGTTGCCGCTCGGTGCCGTGAGCCCGTTGCTCCGGCCGTCCTGGTTCACGGCGGAGCCGCGGATCACGCCCACGATCCGGTCGCCGGGGCCGACGTCGGACAGGCGGCGCAGCACGACGACGCCGCACCCGTCGCCCCGGACGTACCCGTCGGCGGAGGCGTCGAACGTCTTGCAGGCCCCGTCCGGGGAGAGCATCCGTCCCTGGGAGAGCGCGACCGTCGAGTCGGGGGTGAGCACGAGGTTGACCCCGCCCACCAGGGCCGCGTCGACCTCGCCGGACCGCAGGCTCTGCACCGCGAGGTGCACGGCGACGAGCGACGACGAGCAGGCCGTGTCGACGACGAGGCTGGGCCCGGTGAGCCCGAGGGTGTACGAGATCCGGTTGGCGCCGAAGTTCCCGGCGCTGCCCGTCGCCGTGTAGGCGTCGATCTGCGAGGGGTCGCCCGAGCGCAGGGTCAGCCGCTCGTAGTCGGACCCGCTCATGCCGACGAACACGCCGGTCCGGCTGCCCCGGAGGGAGTCGGGTGCGATGCCGGCGTCCTCGAGCGACTCCCAGGCCGTCTCGAGCAGCAGGCGGTGCTGCGGATCGATCTTGACCGCCTCGGCGTCGGGGATGCCGAAGAGGCCGGCGTCGAACCGGCGCACCCCCTCCAGGGCGCCGAGGTGCCGGGAGTAGGTGCGGCCGGGCGCGCCCGGGTCGGCGTCGTAGACGGAGGCGAGGTCCCACCGGTCCTCCGGCACGTCGACGACGCCGGACCGCCCCTGGACGAGCAGGTCCCAGAACGCCTCGGGTCCCTGCACGCCGCCGGGAAAGCGGCAGCCGATGCCGACGACCGCGATGGGCTCGGTGCGTGGGTCGACCGTCCCGGCGGATACCGGCGCGCGTCCGAGGACTGGGGTCTCGGCGGGCGCGGTCGTGGCCGGGGCTGAGGCGGCGGTGGCTCGGGCCGGGAGCGGGGACTCTCCGGCCAGTGCGGCGGCCACGGCGCGGATCGAGCCGTGCTCCCACGCGAACGTGGCCGGGACCTCGGTCCCGAGCCAGTCCGACAGGTCTCCGGCGATCGATACCGCCCCCACGCTGTCCAGGCCGAGGTCGGCGAGGTCTGCCCCGGCGTCGACCCGGGCGAGCTCGAGCCCGCTGTGCCGGGCGACCAGAAGGCACATCCGGTCCTCGATCTCGTCGGCGGTCCGCGGGAGCGTCGGTGGGAGCGCTTCCTCGGGCGCTGCGACGGGCGTGCCGGTCGGGCTCTCGGCAGCGGCGGGGGTGCGGTCCTCCGAGGTGGTCGGCTCGGGAGCGCCCAGCTCGCCGGCCAGGTACGCCGCCTTGGTGTCGCGCCGGCGGATCTTGCCGCTGGAGGTGACCGGAAGGCTCCGGCGGGGCACCAGGACCAGCTCGTGGACCGGGAGCTGGTGCTCGCGCAGCACGGCCCGGCGCACCGTCGTGGCAATCTCCTGCCGGGCGGCAGGGTCCTTCTGCGGTCCGGGTGGCACCTCCTGGACGACGACGAGGACCTCGCGCCCGTCGTGCTCGACCGAGAACGCGGCGGAACGCAGCGCCGCGAGGGCCGGGTGGCTGTCCGTGCTCGTCGCCTCCACGTCCTGCGGGTAGACGTTGCGGCCGGTGAAGATCATCAGGTCGCTGGCACGGCCGGTGACGAACAGCTCGCCGTCGATCAGCGCGCCGAGGTCGCCCGTGTCCAGGTACGGCCCCTCGCCGGTGGCGAGGTGGTTGGCGAACGTCCGCGCCGTCCGCTCGGCGTCGTCGAAGTACCCAGCTGCGACCGCCGCGCCGCGCACCCAGACCTGCCCGACGCCGCCGTCGGCGACCGGCAGCCGGGTGGCCTCGTCGACCACGACCACCTCGACGCCGGGTCCGACCTGGCCGCTGCTGACGAGCCGGAGGCTCGCCTCGTCGCCCGACCGCGGGCGCATCCACCCCTCGCCCAGACCGGGCTCGGAGACCTCCCGGATCACCGGCTCGCCGCCCGGCCGGGCGCCGGAGACGACGAGCGTGCCCTCAGCGAGGCCGTAGCACGGCTGGAACGACTCCTTGCGGAACCCCGCGCTCGCGAAGGTCTCGGCGAACCGGTCGAGCACGTCGGCGCGGACCGGCTCGGCGCCGTTGAGCGCGTGGGTCCAGGACGACAGGTCGAGCTGGCCGCGGACCTCGTCGGAGACCCGGTGCACGCACAGGTCGTAGGCGAAGCTGGGCCCTGAGCCGTGCGTGGCCCGGTACCGGGAGATGGCCTGGAGCCACACCGCGGGGTCCCTGATGAACGACGTGGGCGCCATGAGCACCGACTCCATGCGGCCGTAGAGCGGGAAGACGATCCCGCCGATGAGGCCCATGTCGTGGTACGGCGGGACCCAGGTGACGCACACGCTGTCGGCGCCGATGTCGAACGTCTCGCAGGCGGTCTCGGAGTTCGCCAGCAGGTTGGCGTGGGTCACCATCACGCCCTTGGGGGCCGACGTCGACCCCGACGTGTACTGCAGGAACGCCACGTCGTCCGGGGCGACAGCGGGCGGGCGCCAGCCGCGCTCCCGACCGTCGACCGGCGCCGCGCCGACGTCGAGCACCGTGACCCCCGGCATCACGCCGACGGTCCCGTCGGGGAGGTCCGCGTCCGTCACGAGGATGCGCGCCCGTGAGTCCGCGGCGATCGACTCGATCCGGTGCGCGTGGCGCGTACCTGTCGGCGGGTAGGCCGGCACCGCGACGAGGCCTGCGTACAGGCAGCCGTAGAAGTAGGCGACGTAGTCCAGGCCCGGCGATGTCATCAGGAGTACGCGGTCCCCCGGGTCCGCGGACTCGGAGAGTGTGACGGCGACCGCTCGTGCCCGAGCATCGAGCTCGCCGTAGGTCATTGCGACGTCCTCGGGCTCGGCGCCCCGGACGGGTGTCAAGAACCGGTACCCCACCCGGTCGGGCTCCTCCTGCGCACGTCGGCGCAGGAGTTCGACGACAGTCTTCAGATGCTCGTGCGAGTCCATCCGCAGTCCACCTATCCCCTCGTGACATGGGTAGTCCCGGGGATCGATGAGGCAGCCTCGGGGCTACCGCATCGTTGTCGATGGCCGAGCAAGATCGTATACACGGCCTATCGTCCATGTGAGGCTATTGTAGGAGAAACCTGGGTGAAGTCGACAAGTTCACCCAGAGCCCGCTGGGCCTGGGTTGGACGGGGTGAGGGCCGAGCCCGGAGCTAGCTCGCGGCCCGGTCGGCCGGCTGCCTCCGACGCGGCGCCGGGTCAGCCAGCAGCGGGGCGTCGAAGGACCCGTTCGGTTCGTAGACGTTGGTACCGGGCGGGACGATCTCGTCGATGCGGTCAAGGACGGCGTCGTCGAGCCGCAGCCCGGCCCCGGCGACCGTCGCCTCGAGCTGCGGAAGTGTGCGGGGCCCGATGATCACCGACGTCACCGCTGGATGGACCAGCGGGAAGGCGGTGGCCAGCTCCGGCAACGAGCAGCCCGCCTCCTCGGCGACCTGCACGAGCTCCTCGACGACGTCGAGCTTGCGGGCTGTCACCGGGTCGGCCGGGTCGAACCAGGCGGGCCGCAGCGCCGCTCGGCCCTCCGCGAGCGCCGTCCCGCCCTTGCGGTACCGCCCGGTCAGGAAGCCGAACGCGAGCGGGCTCCAGGTCAGCACCGCCATCCCCCAGCGCTGGGCGACGGTCAGGACGTCCCGTTCGACGCCTCGGGCGAGGATGTTGTACGGCGGCTGTTCCGTACGAGGTCGCATCAGGCCGCGCGACTCGGCGACGCGGTGTGCGTCGACGATCTCGTGCGCCGGAAAGGTCGAGGTTCCGAACGTCCGGATCTTTCCCTCGCGAACGAGGTCCGTGAGCACGCCGAGCGTCTCCTCCAGGTCGGTCTCCCGGTCGGGCCGGTGGACCTGGTAGAGATCGATGTAGTCCGTGTTCAGGCGGCGAAGGCTGGCTTCCACCGCTCGATGGAGGTAGCGGCGAGAGTTACCGCTGCGGTTCGGCCCCTCCTCGAGCGCGAAGTGTCCCTTGGTGGCCAGGATGACGTCGTCACGCTTGCCACGCAGCGCCTTGCCGACGATCTCCTCGGACTCGCCTCCGGAGTACATGTCCGCCGTATCGATGAAGTTGATGCCGTGATCGAGGGCTGCGTGGACGATGCGCGCGCACTCGTCATGGTCCGAATTGCCGGCCGCACCGAACATCATCGCGCCGAGGGCATAGGAGGACACGGTCATGCCGGTGCGTCCGAGTGGTCTGAGCTGCATCAGGGCCTTTCGCTGTGGGTGTGGGGGGAAGGAGCACCTACGGGGCGCCGGGCGCGACTGGAGCCACCCGGCACCCCACCTCGACGGCCGGTCAGAACTCCCGGTTGTCGGGCGCTGCGCCGGCCTCGGTGATGCGGACCGAGGTGATGCGGACCGAGTCCGTGGCGTCGTCGGCCGCGGCCGGTGCGGCCATGGCCACCGCACCGAACGCGACGACGGCCAGAACGGCCCCCAGGGTGCGAGCCTTCATGTGCTTTCCTCTCGTCGACGGCTGAACGAGTACCGTCGCCCGGGAACCCCCGGCCGGTCGAGCGTCGAAAGCCTGGCCTTATCGCCCGGGGAATCGTGGCCGGGCCTGAACCGTTCCTGTTTCGGGCTCTTCCACCGAAGCGCGGACCCGAGGACACGTCGATCGATGATCAGCTTCCACCTGACCCCTGCCGACCTCACGAAGGTCAGGTTCGTCCCGACGATCGGGCCGCTGGCCGAGGCGTGGGAGAGCATCGCGGTCCTGCGCGAACCACACCCCGGACGGCGCTGGCTGGCGTGGAGGGACCGGATGCGCCGGTCGCTCGCGGCGCCCGACGAGCTGGAGATCAACAGCTTCGCGTCACGCACCGGCTGCCTGTTCGACCTCGTGGGCGTCACGGGCCCGGCCCCGACGGCGGCCGGCACGGCCGCCGCGTTCCTCGATGCCCCAGCGGAACGGCTGAGAGCCGAGGTGGACCACCTGAGCCGCTTCGCCGACCCGTCATTGACGCGGCTCGGGCGCATGCCCACCAGCGACGCCGAACGCCGCGCCTTCCTCCGCGCGCTCCACCGCTATGCCCACGGTCTGATCGGCGACGAGTGGACGAAGATCGAGAGCCACCTCTCCGCCGACCTGCGGGCCCGGACCGCCGAGCTGGCCACGGACGGGCTCGGCCAGGTCCTCCAGCGTCTCCACGGAACGGTGGGGTGGGACCAGCGCACCTCGACGCTGACCCTGGACCAGAGCGCCGACGATGCGCTGAACCTGGGCGGCAGAGGTCTCGTCGTGGCCCCAAGCTACTTCGCGGCCCGAGTCAGCGGGCACATCCCGCTCGAGCCGGACGCGCCGTTGGTCCTGACCTACCCCCTGGCGCGCGACGTCGATGCTGCCGAGAGCTATCCATCGCCCCGGGTCGCAGACCTCGCGGGTGTGCTGGGCGCCACCAGAGCGACCATGCTGGCCGCGATCGCACGGGGGCAGCGGACCCAGCGCGACCTCGCCTCCGCCGCGGGCACGACGACGGTGGCGATCAGTCAGCACGCCGCGAAGCTGCGCGCCGCGGGTCTGATCACCACCGTCCGGCGAGACGGCCGGGCGCACCATTTCCTGACCGACGTCGGAGAGGCCCTCATGGTCCCGGGAGGTGCAGGAGAGGGACCTAGGCCTCGGCGAGCAACGCGTCGCGGTTGGTCCGGATGAAGGCCTTCAGCGCGGTGGGCACCAGGTCGATGCCGGCCAGCGCCGCGTTGTCGCGCAGGTCGACGTGCTCGACGTCGTAGGTGCCGCGTACCGGTTCCTGGAACTCGGGACCGGACCGCAGCGCCAGGTCCATCGAGACGACCCGCGCGAGGAAGTAGTGCTGCACGCTGATCCCGGTGTCCTTGGGCTGGGAGGTCAGGAACACCTGCCGGACGATGCGCGCCGTCGCACCGAGCTCCTCGGACAGCTCGCGGTGCAGCGCGTCCTCCACCGAGGCGTCGTCGGGCTCGACACCTCCGCCAGGGGTGACCCAGTACGGGGCACGCCCCCGGACCGTCCGCTTGATCACGACGAGCCGGCCCTCGTCGTCCAGCAGGATCGCGCGTGCCGCGCGGCGCACCACCGCCGACGGCGGGGTGGAAGTCGCGGAGATCTCGTCGACGACGGGCGCCTGCCGCAGGTACCCCTCGAACAACGGCCCGCCCGCGGCGTCGAGCGTCGCGTGCGCCACGGCGACCATCGTCTGGTCGTCGTGCCGGGCGGCCACCCACCGGGCGGCGTACCCGAGATCCCAGGCGCGCAGCTCGCGCAGCAGCCACTTGCCGCCGCCGTCCCACCTCCCGGCTGCCGCGAGCGCCAGGTGCCCGACCCGCTCCCACAGCACCGACCGCACCACGTCCGCCTCGCCGCCGTCCCGCGCGTACGCGAGGTCGTCCAGCAGGTCCGTCACGCCGTACCTGGCGTCCTCCAGCGCGGTGTCCGACGCCGGTCCCGGGCCCGCCTCCAACACCGCCTGGCACTCGGCCTTCAGCGCGAGGACGTCGGCCTCCCCCACGATCGGCACGCCCGTGGCGATCATCCGGGCCAGCGTCGGCTTGCGCCGTGCCGTCTCCTGCGCGACGAACCAGCGGTGCCCGGCCTCGGTGTTCACGAACAGCTCGGCCGGCCAGCCCCGCCAGCGCGTGGCGTCGCGATGCCCGACAGCGTCGTCGGGCACGCACACCACGATGTCGAGGTCCGAACCCGCCGTCCGGGACCCCGGGTCGAGCACGCTGCCGGCCAGGAGCGCCCAGCGCGCGTCCGGGTAGCGGTCGGCGACCAGGGCGGCGGCGTCAGCTCGTGGGTCCACGCCCGTCATCCTTGCGCACGCCACCTGGTCGACCCACCCGTTTTCGTGAAGCGGGCCGACGCCGCAGCTCGGCGTGGGCTAGCTGGTCGTCGTGGAGTGCTCTGCCCGGCGGCGGATGCGCGTCACGATGCTCCGGGTCGCGAGCTTGTGGATGCGCGAGTCGATCACCAGCAGCCGGTAGATCGCGCCGAGGAGCCCTGGGAAGGTCGCGTCGGTGTGTGCTTCCAGGCGCGTGCCTGCATCCGTCGGGACGACGCGGAAGGTGAGCGTGTAGACCGAGAACCGGTGGACGCCGTCGAGCACGATCTCGGCGGGCGGATCCGCCGTCGTCACCCTGAATCCCGGGACCACCGAACCTGCCGCAAGTGGTCGGGGGCCCGAGGCCTGCCTGTCGCGGCAGCCGATCAGGCGCACGTACCAGGACGGCAGCCCGAGCACCTCGACCTGATCGAGGACGGCGCGCCACACGATCTCCGGTGACGCCGTGAGCGTGGCCGCGCGGACGTCACGGTAGCGGCGGGGGCCGGTCATGCTGGGACTCTATCGGCGCCGAGGCCTGTGAAACAGCCAGAAAAGGCGTCCGACCTGCCAGTATGTCGCACGACTTTCAGGACAGGCACAACCATCCTGGGAGCCGGAGCGTCTTAGGAGTCATGCGAAACACACAGGCAAAGATAGGTTCGATGGTTCTGCTGGCCGGCCTCGTCGTGGGCCTCACGGCAGGCACGGCGACGACCGCCACCGCCGGCACCGCGTCGGTGGCCTGCATGGCCGCCGCCGACTGCCCCCCGGTCGGGACCGAGGTCAAGCTCGGTGACCCCACCCCGGGCGCGACCGACAAGTGGCAGAAGGCCAAGACCAACGGCGTCCGCTACAAGGTCCCGGCCCCGTGGACCGGTGAGAAGATCGTGGGCGACGGCGGCAAGGGCCACCAGTGGAGCTCCCCCAAGACCATCTCCGACGAGTCCGACCAGCACTGGCGGATCCTCGTCCAGTCGCCCTTCGTGGACCAGGAGATGCCGGACCCGGACGAGCTGGACAAGCTCGGCTACTACGCCTCGTACGTCGAGGTCGAGGGTGCCACGGAGGCTGTGCTCGCGGCCGCGCAGACCGGGCACTGGGACGACCCCTCGGTCAAGACGATCGACTTCCAGCTGTGGGTCGAGTCGGAGCGGACCGGTGTGGTGACTCGGTTCATGGGTGAGCTGCCGCCGGGGAAGAAGGGCAAGTTCCTGCTGAACAACTTCGTTCCTACGATCAAGCCCTGATCCTGGGGTAGAGCGTTGGAGGCGGGTCCTGTGCTGGTCAGGGCCCGCCTCCGTTCGTTCTTCGCGATCACGGCGGCAAGCCGCGGCTCTTCCGATCCGACCGGGTGTCGGCGGTCAGATCGGAAGAGCCGCGACCTCCGGTCTCGGAGCCGGACACGGAGTAGCTAGAGGTCGAGATGCTCTGTCCCGTCGTGGAGGCAGTCCGTCACCTGCTCGAGTTCGGCGCAGGCTCAGCGATCGAGCACGGAGCGCGGGGCACCGTACCCGTGCCAGCGCGCCTCATGGTCGTCGTCCTGCAGCGTGCGCAGTCGATGGCGGGCCAGCGCGGCGACGCGCGGGTCGCGGACTCCTGTCAGCAGGCCGAACGTCGTGGTGCTGAGCTCGCGGACCCGGCGGAGCACTGGCCACGCCTCGTGCCGGGTCACGTCCGTGCCGTACGCCTCCACCATGGCGAGCTGCCGCTTGCGCATGCAGAACCGGACGCTGTCCACCGCCGTCGGTGTCAGGTCCACGAGCTGCGGGCCGAGGGCGATGCTGTCGAGGTCGGCCAGCACCGGACGACCGTCCGCGCCGCGCAACAGGTTCGCGACGTGCGCGTCGCCGTGGAGTATCCCTGTGGGGAGCGCGTGCGCGACGTCCCGGTACGCGCGCTCGAGCCGATCGGTCTCCTGGTCGCACCAGGCACGGCTGGCCGCGTCGAGATAGGTGGCCGCCATGATCCTGCGGCGGACGGTGCTGAACGGATCCCACCGAGGCACTCGTTCCGGGGCGGGCACGGCGTGCAGCGCGTGCAGCGCGTAACCCAGGTGCGTCGTCTGCCACTCGAGCCCGGGCGCCGCGGCGGCGACCCAGAACGTGGCGACGTAGGCACCGACTCGGACGGGCTGTTCGACGTCGAGCGGCCGGGTCAGCGGTGCTCCCGCGGTCACGAGCAGCCGGGCGGTGCGGATCTGGTCCTCGACGACGTACGCGGCGGACCACGGCCGGATCCGGACGACGACCGGATCGTGCGCGAGACGGTAGACGGTGTTGACGGACCGGCCGACGAGCTCGGCGCCCTGAGCCGAGTGCCCCACCCGGCGGCAGGCCTCGCGCAGCACCGCCTGGCCCGGCACGTGGGCAGGCCGAAACCGTGCGCGGGCGGCGCGGGTCGCCCGGCGGACCAAGGAGAGCATCCCGAAGATCTAACCCGTCCGGATGAGCCGTCGATGAGACGGCGATGAGAGAACTCTCATCCACGGGTCAGTTCGCGGCCAGCTCCCTCTCAGCCCGGCGGGAGCAGCGTGACCTTCTCTTCGGTCCTCGGGTGCTGCGCCTCCAGCCGGATCTCGTCCCACCGTGCCGCACGGACCTGCGGGGCGGCGTCCGCACGTCCGGCATCGTGGTCAAGCCGTCGCGCGCTGCCGCCCGCAGAATCGTTGGCACGTCGATCGCGTCGCCGGCGGAGCTTGCCGCCCTTGGCGGGCTCGGTTGTGGTCCGCTCCGGCCACGGGACGGCGTGCTTCCGGAAGGTCGTCCCGCGCAGCGCCCTTGGTGAGAAACGTCAGTGGTTTGTCGTCCTCGGTCCGTGCCGAGTAGGTCCTGTTGTTCGGCCCGTGCAGCCGATCTGCCAACGCTTCGAGGGAGCTTGCGCAGGATCCTGGTTCGTGTCCGGCGTCGTGCCACCCGTGTCATAGGGACGGGAATTCCGGGTTGTTCACGACCATAGGTGTCCGCGAACCCCAGGATGTTAAGAGGCCGGACAACGTGGGGCGGCCGAGCGACCAACTAGAAGTTGATCATGTGGTTCTGGCGGGCTGGATCGTTGGAATTCTGCGGTTTATAGCCTAGCGGGGGTGGGGCGTGCCTGCTGCGTGCCACTCCAAGATCAGGTGCTGGCATTTGCACCGAGACACCACTTCCCCGCGCGGCTCCACCTGGGCTCTCAAGGTTCCCGCGTGCGAAGTCAGGCGACCCAGGGCCGAATTTTTCCTGCATAGGGTCCACCCGACCGAATGGCGGCTGATACGCCTTCTGCACCATCGAGTGCAGTCCCTTGGCAGTGCCGCAGATCGCTGCGGCGGCCACCTCGACGTTCACTTCTTCGGCTCGTAACGGAAGTCCGAGGTCCTTGCGATCGGCGTATTGAACGCAGTGCTCGCAGCCACACTCCACGATCGCCGTAGGACGTCGGTACGTGATTCTGAAGTCACCGAGTCCGTCCTCTCGCCACCATCAGGAGTAGTCACACCGTACCTAGGCGATACCTAGCGCGCAGACCACCAAATGAGCCACAACCTCCCCGCACTGTCACGTCCGTAAGCCTTGCCTACCCGCTCAGCCAGCCCTGCCGACAGCCGCCTGCACCTTGTCGGCCGCGACCGACGAATCCTCGGGCTCCCAGAAGCGCAGGACGTTCCAGCCCCGAGCGGCCAGGATCTCGTCGATCTCCGCGTCACGCGCCATATTCCCGTCAAGCGTCTGCCTCCACCGTACGGAGTTGGCCCGGGGCTCATTTCGGGAGGCTCGCTCGTTGCGGCGTCTTACGAAACCCGGACGACCGCGCCTATGACCTCCTGGAGCAGGCCCTCGGTGGTCTCGTTGCCGACCAGGAGCATTCGGTCGAGTAGCAAGTTCGATCCCTCGCATGAGGTTTCGGACGCGAGAAGGCACGAGTGGCAGGCGGCGAGGTTGAGACCATCAAGGTTCTGGGGGGAGGACTCTGAGCACACTGGATCGTTCGAGCACCAGTTGAGGTGCTCGGCAGCCCTGGCCAGAGCGGTGCCGATGCGGTCGTGCTCGCCCTCACGCACGAGGCCGCCAAGGGTTCCCTCTTCATCACTCGATGTCGTGTAGATGAAGATGCCGTAGTCGCCGTTCGTCTCGCAGTACACACGCTCGCGAAGCGATGCGGCGGCGTACCCGGATATGAAGGAGAACTCACGCAGCAGTGTGTGGGCCAACGTGTGGAGGGCGACGTATTGGGCAGAGAAAGGGTGCAGGAGGCTCGCGAACCGAGATGCACTGAACTTCTCGGCAAGCTTCCCTGAGCGAGCGACGACGCCGGGGGTGGACGCCCATGCTTCGACCGCTTTGGGGTCGAGCCGTAGGAATATGCCCTCGCCGAACCCCTCGGACGCAGGGAGCCACGATGCCTCCTCCCCAGTGTTCGTCACGGAGGGGATACGGCGGGCGTCGGGGCGGTAACGCTTAAACCCGAGCGCGGCTCGCACCTCGCGGAGCCGGTCGACAAGGATCACGCTGTCAAACAGTGAGGCCAGCGTCCGCTCGACGACGTCGCTGGAGGCAAGATCGAGCGTCACGGCCCGCGTCTTGAAGTTTGCTTCGTCCGCCTTGTCGTGGGCTGCCGCGCGGAACGCTTCGAACTCCTCGGCGAGTAGGACACCGTGGGTGTGCTGCGGGTCGGGCTCATCGCCACGCGCTCCACGGGCGGTGTCCATTACAGCGACGGCGTCGACGGCGTGGCCCTGTGCTGCGAGGTCGTCCGCAATCGCTTTCGCGAGCCCTGGCGCGTACGGCTGGTCGAAGGTGTCCTTGAGCCCCAGGAAGAGCGCGTGTTGGGTGATGAGATCCGTTGCATCCAGGACGTGGCCGGACATCGAAGGAATGTCGATCGCCGCCTCGGTCTCGGAGTAGTGGAAACTTGTCGCACCGCGCTGCAAGACTTCCAGTGGGCTCGCGCACTGGCCCCACGTGGACTCCCACGGCTGGATGCCGCGGCACGTGAGTCCATCGCGGGTAAGCACATCTGCTCGCAGGTCACCAAGCGCTCGACGGGTCTGACAGGCGTCGCAGTGGACCTCGAGTCCGGAGAGACCCTGGGATCCGCCCCGGACCTGTTGGAAGCGCAGGTGTGTTGCGTCCATACACGCCACTCCGTCCTTGGCCACACGGTGCACCCAGTCGACCCATGGCACGTCGGTCGCGTGGCTGCGCTCGCGGCACACGACGACAAAACGCATCGGGACCAGGCGGCCGGAATCGTGGGGACATACGGGAGCAGCGCTCTGCTCCTCCTTCGGGCCCCACTTGATCATTCGCCGGCACGTTTGGCAGAAGAGCCATGCAGGAAAGCGAGCGACCTTGACCGCGATCGACTTCGGGTCCTCGGGGTTCTCCGACGCTGGCGGGCCGTAGAGCCTCTGGACGCCGAGCCGGGAGGAGAGCCGTTCACACTCGATCTCGGGTAGCACGCTGCGCTTCGGCCAGTACTCCGCGGTCTGGGTCACGAAGGATTCGCCGAGGATGTCGACGATCGCTCCGGGGCTGAACGGTGAAATCAGCTGGGCGACGGTGACCTGAAGGATGCGCTTGTTCATGCCTTCTCTCCGACCGGTCGAATACGGACGGACTTGTCGACCGAACGCATCGAGTGCATCGTCGCCCAACCCTGGGCATTGTCCCCGAAGTTCTTGAGGAGTCGCTCCTTGGGGTCTCGGCGCGACTCGTACTTCAGGGGCAATCGTTTGTCCTTCGCGCGCATGCTCCAGTCCGCCGCCGCTGCACGGAGCTCGAGCTCGGTGGCTTTGGCCTCCCGCGGGTCGGCAATCGCGATGTGATCGAGGAGCAAGCTGATCGCTTTCTTCACCTGGACCGATTCGGAGTCGAACAGTGCTGCATCGTCGTTGCTGCTCCATCCGATCGCGTGCCTCGCGATGATGACGAGGGCCGAGCGAAGTGCGCGACGACGGGCCTGAAGCGCCCACGGCGTGACCGAGGTGGGCTCGACGAACCGGTAGAACGACCCATGGAAGTTCCTGAAGGACTCAAAGGTCGAACGGTCGCGCGCCTTGCCGGATCGGTAGAGGGCCAGGACGATGCCCGGCACCTTGTCACGACCGACGCGACTTGTCGCCTGGATGTACTCGGCCGTTGCTTTCGGTTGCCCGTTGACGAGCATCAGACCGAGTCGAGGGACGTCGATGCCTACCGAGAGGATGTTCGTCGCGGCGATCGCATCAATAGCGCCATCCTCGTCGACGTGGGTCTCAAGGCGCTCCAGAATCTCGACGAGTTCGTGGGAACTCACGTTGCTCGTGAGTTCGAAGACGCCGTCAGGTGAGAGCGTTCGTTCGGAGAGCCCTCGCTCGTGCTCGCGCTGCAGGTTGTCTCGGACGTCGTCACGCAGGATCGTCACAGTCCGACCGAGCTCGCGCAGGCTGTTGTGGTAAAGCACGAGCGTCCAGTACGCGTCTCGTTCGGCAGGGGTGAGCTCGACCGACTCGGCCGCGGCGAGGAGTCGGCCGGCCGCCTGGCCGATGGCCCACGCTTGCGGGAATGCCTGTGGCATGAGTCCGACGTAGAGACGGCCCGGGGCCTCTGTGTCGAGCTTGGCGAAGTAGCTGTCGTCGGCGTCCACGCCAGCGGGTGGGAAGACATCGACACGCGAGGCCATGAGGCCCTTGACCTGCTCGTCGGCGGACCGGATGGTCGCGGTCGAGGCGACGACTTTCGGCTTGGTGCCACGCCAGCCGAGGAGCGCACGGATCGCAGCCTCATAGATGCCGACGATGGTCCCGAGTGGCCCGGAGATGAGGTGAAGTTCGTCCTGGATAAGAAGGGAGGGCGGATCGTAGGGCGCGCTGTCCAGGCCGAAGATCGATCCGCCATCGGGGATCCACGCTAACCGCGCGAATTTGTCGACGGTCGCGACGACGATCGTCGGCGGGTTCTCGTAGATCGATTGGTCGACGACCTGGAGCGGCAAAGCTTCGGTGAACGGGCACACGTCCGAGACGCAGCGGACCGTGAACGAGTGCTTCGTCGCACGGAAGCCGTACTTCTCCTTGTGGATCGAGCGTCGCGGGGGAAGCAGCGGGGTGCTACACCACGGGCAGACTCGGACCTGGAACGGGCTCTGCGGTGTCTGCTGGTTCATCAGCTCATCGAGTTGCACTTGTGCAGACGCATAGGTGCCCGGTGTTGTCGAGTTTCCGAGGAGCAGCCCGATGCTGAAGGGCGCCGTGCCCTTGAGTGGTTCGCCATCGCGACGGAGGAGTTCGAGGGCACAAACGAGTCGGGAGGCGCGCTGGAACTGCTGTGCGGTGAGCAGACGCATCGTGTAGCGAGTGATGACGGCGGTGCCGGCGCCCGCGTATCCGCGGTCGAGCCGACGACGGACCATCTCGATCGCGGCGAGGCCAAGGTAAGCCTCGGTCTTGCCACCACCGGTGGGGAACCAGATGAGGTCGACGAGGTCGCGGTCGTCGTGCTCCTGCTCAACGGTAGAGCGCAGAGCGAGAAGGATGAAGGCCAGCTGGAACGGTCGCCATGCCGGGTCGGGGTTCTTGGGGCTCACGGCCTGCATCCGCATGGCGAGGTTAGCCATGCGGAACGCCTTGCGAACCTGCTCGTTGGATGTGAGGAGGTCGATACCGTCTCGAATGCGCGACATTGCCGTGTCCTGACGGTCGACGATCGCCTCCGCGACATCCATCTGGTCGGGCCGGGCGCTCTCGGCTACGACTCTCTGCCTCGCCGACCATGCCGCGTAGCCCGACGTAGAAGCAATCAGCCTGTCGCGGAGCACATCTGGGGCGATGCTCTCGTCGGCAAGCCAGCTCATCTTGAGTGTGTCGTCCACGATCTCGAGGCGCTTGATGGGCCGCACGGTCTCCACGGGTAGGGAGTCGGTCTCGATCTTCTGAACCGGCCGCTCGGCTCCCCAAGTGCCAGCTACGCCGTGGCCGACGGCGTAGCTGGTGTGCCGCTGGTAGCGGTAATCGAGCTCGCGGTCCTCTTCGCTGGCGTTAACGACGACACTTCCCGGGTAGGGACGGATCTCACCGGTGACCACCTCAATGGAAAAGCTCGCCTGAAAAAGCACGTCGGCGATCTCGCGCTTCGCGCGGCCGAGGGGGACCTCGGCCGCGTTCGACAGAGCGACGGTGACGATGGGCTCGTCTCTCTCAGGGCGTGAGCGCCACTGCAAGCGAGCGCGCCCGCCCCACAGATCGTGGGCGCCGGTGCTTCCGGTCGTGACGGAGACCGCGGTCTCAGGCAGCGGCACGCGCTTCCACGCCTCGCGATGGGGCGGTACGGCAACCTCATCCGCGACATCGACCTTGACGCCGGGATCGGACTCCACGTCATCGTTGTCGTCATTGTCGTCCGCGACTTCGATGCACTCGTACCGTGCGGCGCGGACTCGGACGATGAGCTCGTTGGCATCGTGAATGAACGAGAGACCAAGCGACGACGGCGCCCAGCCGGTCGCAGCTGTCAAACCACCGAGGTCGTCGTCATCGGCGGCTTCGTCCTCGCCCTCGGAGGGGTCGACCGAATCGTCCGCCTCGTCGAGTGGAGTCTCGCTCGGGAGCAGATCTTCATCCAGATCATCTGGAGGCAGGCCTTCCCCAACTTCAACGGGGAAGAGCATTCCGGTGAGGTAGGCGTAGACAGGGCTGCCTTCGATGACCTCGTCCTCGTGACCGTTCTTTGGCCCGACGAAGTTGTTACGAAGGTACTCGATGTATGAAGCCTGGCCAGGAGAGGTCACTTGATTCGGGCTCCCTTTTGGGTCCAGAGGTAGTCGAACTCCGTGTAGGCGAGGTCTTTGTCGAACTGCTCAAACGTGTCGACGATGTTTACGATGAGACACTTCTCGGTCCCGCCATTCAGTGGCCCGCGGAGGCCTCGTCCGACCATCTGGACGTAACGGTTCGGCGAGAAGGTCGGGCGTGCGATGTAGAGCGCCCGCACCTTTGGGGCATCGAAGCCCTGGGTAAGCAGATCGCAATTCACCAAGACCTTGGTCTCGCCACTCCTGAAGCTCTCGATTTTGCGCCGGCGCTCCTGCCCCCTCATCTCACCGTCCACGGCCTCGGCCGTACGGTCGAGCGTCCGAAGCAGTGCAGCGGTCACATGCGCCGAGACCACGGACGGTGTGAACACGAGGATCGGCCACTCGGGCTCCTGACGCAGAATGTGGTTGACAAGCAATTGGGTGCGGTCGAGGTTGGAGCCGAGCTGGTCGAGGATTGCTCGCGAGACGTCGTCCCACGCGACCGCTCCGGTCTTGCCCATCGTCGGGCCTTCGGAGATCGTGACCTTCGAGTCCAGGAGCTGGTGCTCAACGTTCGAGAGCACACGCATCTCGCGCAGTTGCTCGGTGGGGTTCTCCCGGTCGAGCGCCTCGAGTCGCCGGTCGCCGAAGCGCTGGGCGAAGAGTCTGTTGGTCTCGAGGTTGGTGCCTCGGTACGGCGTTGCTGTGAGACCGAGCAGCGGGCGCGCAGTGCGGGATCCCCGGCGCTGATCGATGCCGAGCCAGTCGAGGATCTTGGTGTACCGCTGAGACCCAGCGCGGTGAGCCTCGTCGATGACGACGAGCTTGGCGTCCTGCAGCCAGCGGTGGGCCTGATTGTTGACCGGGCTGTCAATCATCTGCGCGAGCTTGGCGTCGGTCGCGACTACGATCTGAAGTTCTTGGAGGGACTCGTCCGCCTCGTAGGCGCCCCAGTAGCGTGTGATCTCGAGCGGACGTTGGTCGCCGATAGCACGCCAGACCTCGGCCCAGCTGACGATTGCCTGTTCGCACAGTTCCTCGGATTGCGCGATCCACAGGACGGGCGAGGCAAGCTCGTTATCCCGAAGCATCCGAGCGATCGATTCGGTCGTCACACGGGTCTTTCCAGCGCCCGTTGGCAGGTACAGGAGTCCCCGGCGGTGCTCACCGTCCTTTTCCCGAATGAGGACCAGTTCGCGTATCTGATCGAGAAGGTGTTCCTGGAAGTCGTGGAGCGCTTTGAGGTCGACCCTGCCGGGAACGATATCGGCTGCGGGTGCCTTCTTCTCACGGGTTCCCGCGAATGCACGGGGAAATCCCAAGTTGGTGACGAACCCCTCGGCCTCGGAGGAACCGGCCCACGCTCGCGGAACCGCAAGGTGCCTTGCAGCGATCGCGCTCTTGAGCCTGCGTAGGGAGTCGTTGCCATAGGTGCTGAGGAAGATGTCAGCGACGGCCGCGTCGGACTGCCTGCCCTGCCTCTCCTCGATGATGTCGAGGAGACCATCAGGCAGGTTTGCGACCAGACCCGCGCGTTCGACGAGCTTCAGGAGCTTTGCGCTCTCGGTCGGCGCGGCCTGCACGGTCTGGACGAGTGCGTTCTTGCGTAGACGCTCGTCACTTGCGATGACACCCTCAGCGTCAGTACGCGTGAGCCCGAGCCGAAGAAGTCTGCTGACCTCGACAAGTGCG
Source organism: Promicromonospora sp. NPDC050249 (assembly GCF_040656015.1). Classification (NCBI taxonomy): domain Bacteria; kingdom Bacillati; phylum Actinomycetota; class Actinomycetes; order Micrococcales; family Promicromonosporaceae; genus Promicromonospora; species Promicromonospora sp. NPDC050249. The sequence continues at coordinate 151,945 of NZ_JBFAKY010000009.1, forward strand.
TCGGCGTCCGACAACTCGGCGTCGACAAGCACGGTGTACCCGTCAACGTGTCCGCTGAGTCGCTGCTCGCGAAAACCGGTAGGACTCGTCGTGCGCCGGACGATCGAGCTGCACCGACGCAACATTGCGTTGTCCACTCCAGACCCCGACGGAAGTACTCGGTCGAGCGTCGGGTACACATCAAGGACTGGAACTGCATCGCCGACCGCGTCCCAGTCGATCGAGCGCGCGACGAGGTCAGCAGCCGTCTGCACATTCCACGCGTTCGAGAGTGCCTCGCCCCACGGACCCGACGGGATGTACCGGAGCCCGTGCGAGGCCAGGTCGTCCAGCTCGTCGGCTGCTGCGATGACGACCTGGTTGATCGGGGTGACCTGGACCATCCTGCCGCGAATTTCAAGAGCGGGAACGGCAGTCACGCCAGCAAGTTCTGGGCGTGCGGCCGACTCACCAAGAACGTTCCCGAGAAGCGCCGCGTTGCCGACGGTATACCCGCTGCGCCCGAGGAACTCCCTCAGGATGGCAGTGGGGATCTCATCGAGCCGGCTCGGCAGAGCGAAGTGCCCAGCGAGCGAATCGCGGACTACCGGAAGCAAATCGCCGTACTCCATGAGCGCCTTGGCGAGGACATTCTCGGATTTCCTCGCCCCCCAGGTGCTGTTCAACAGCCCGTACTTCCTAACGCACCACGTCTCGACGGCATCGAACTCGGCCTTCTTCGGATGCTGCACACCGCGAATGTCGACCAAGACGCTGATCCGCTGCTGGGGCATGCCCTCGGCGATGAGGACAGTGAGGCGCGCTCGAGCCATGTCAGCTTCCGAAGTGTCGACCTGAGCGAGCTCTTTGAGGATCTCGAGTGGTCCGGAGCCCTTGCGTGCGTCGAAACGAAGTTTCGCCCGAACGTTTCGCCCGTACTGTGACGCCAGTTCTTTCTCGAGTTGGGCCTGCATCGCGACCCGGTACTCCTCGAACACCTCACCTTGGTGGACGGGCCAGTTCTCTGCCACGCCTGAGAGGCAGCCCGCGTAGCCCACCAGGTCGCTGCGCCCCTTCACGCCAGGAATGTCTACCTGGCGCTCGGGCAAGCCGGGGACTTGGCGGGCGTCGAGGAAGACCTGCGACGCAGGCCGCCACGTTCCAGCCTTCGTCGGTACCTGGATCTCGATCTTGAGTTGTTGGATGCCCTCGATCGCGGTCCGCCCTGCGTCGGGCGACGCCTGGGAGACCAGCTCCCAGAAGTGCTTCCAATCACCTTCGCGCCAAGTGGAGTTGGCAGAAGCCGCCGCGGCGATGGCGACTTGATCGCGCGAGACCTCGTGGACGCCAAGGCGGCGAAGCTTGCTCCTGACCTCAGGGGCCGCGGCGAACGCCGATGCGACAAGCTGCACGTTGTTGGGGCTCGGCACCCCCTCGACCGGGAGCAGAATCTTGTTGAAATCCGAGATCCGCGCTATTGAGCCGTTTTCGAGCGGCACAACAAGGGCTCCGGTGAACTGGCGCCAGACCTGCTCCTGCTGCTCCTTAAGCTTCAGGAAGATCGTCAGTGCCGCATCGAGAGACTCGAGAGTGCGCGGCGCGGCAGCCTCCGCGAGCCATGCGGCGGGCGCGATTGGCGTCGCCGAGATCTTTTCCTTCTCGTCGGACAGGAGCTGGGTAAGGCGCGCAGCGCGCGTTGGCGTCTGGTAACAGGACCAGTGAGGCGTGTCGATCGCACCTGTGGCCTCGGACCAGAGGCGAATTGTCTCGGAAGGCAACGCGAACGAACGGTCGCCACTCGCGTTCGTTACGAACGGCGCCCGCACCTTTGCGGGGCTGCGCATCTCTCCCGACGCGGTCGGGATGAGCTGGTGCCGGCGGGCAAGCTGAGGCACTCGCCCGGACATGTAGGCGTCGGCGGCCGAACGAACCTCACGGCCACGCGCGGGCAGCACGTCGAAGTGCTTGGCCGGATCCGCAGGTGTCGACTCGAGCAACGCGGCGTCGATGAGCAGTTCGGCGGCGACATTGAGCATCTCACCATTGAGCTCGCTGCTCGGGAGCAGCGATGTCCGGTCGTCGTTCACCTGCCACGGCGCGTTGAAGATGCCCTGGGCTGTGGTCTTGTCCTGGAGCGGGAACCAGGCCCAGAACTCGCCATCCTCGCGCCGCCCTTGGCCCACCGGGAGCGCGTACGACACTCGAACGCGGTCGCGGTGGAACAATCCGGGAAGGTTGGCTTTGGCCCCTTCCGAGACATGGTGTTCCCGGTGAAGCACCCGCCACACCCCGTCGTCGGCGTCTGGGGACTTGAGCGTGACGAGCCCGGAGTCGACGTCCACGGTCTTTCGGTACGACCGGGAGACAACCTCCCCGCGCTCTCCAAGCGAGATTACGACCTGGTTGAGCCGGTCAGGGAAGAGCAGGTACCGAAAGTCGAAGCCCTTGAGTCGCTCGCGCAGTCGGGCACCACCACGCACAAGGGGAAGCCGGACGATCGTCGCCGCCCACTCCATCATCTCAGCGACGTTAGGGTCCTCTGCGGCGCACGCCCTCGCGTCGATGATGCTGGGCACACGCAGCGTCGGAACGCGCGTGGGACGGTACGGCAGGTCAGAGAGCAGTTCCGTAGCTTCCGGTTCGTTGAACCCGAAGGAGACGGTCCGGCTGAGGATCTGGGGGTGGTCCGTGACGCCGAGTACTGACTTGAAGCCGAGGCCAAACCGGCCGATCTGCTCGTCTCTCTTTGGACTGAGGAACGCGCCCGCGACGGCCCTGACTCCTGCAGCTGCGAAAGGCTCGCCCTCGTTTGCACAGTAGAGCGTGCCGTTGGCCAGCCGGAACTCGGCACGTCCGGGCTCAACGAGCCGATCGATCGCGTTCTGAAGCAGCTCCTCGACCTGGCGTTCCCCGTAGCCGCCCGCTTGGAAGTTGTCTTCCATGCCCACGTGTTCTTCGAGCAGGTCAGGGTCATTGGTGTAGTTCGCGATCGTGATTCGCTGACGCTCTCGCACCTGTTCCTGCAGCTCAGGATCCGGCGTACCCCACACCTTCGGCAGACCTCCCTGGCTGCCTGCATCCGTCTGCAGGCCTCGAGCCTTTGCCAGGCTAACGGGGGTACCGAACCTCGCCAACCGTCAGCCACTTGCGACGGTAGCTCTTCACCCACAACTTCACCTGGAGCAGGCGCTTACCTCGACGAGAGCGCTGGCACGGCAGCCCGATGACTCGATCACATCACCGAGACCGTTGCGACAAGTTCGTCGTAGCCGCGGATCCGTCGCATGTCGACGAGCCTGCGGAACATGTCCCGAGTTCTGATCCTCTGGTTCGTGCGCGAGTACACGTTGTCGACCGCGACCTGCAGCGTCGTTAGATCGAGGCAGTAGACGCAGTCCACGACGCCCGATCCGCCAGCAAGCAGATTGAGCATGGTTGGCCGTGGCTCCATGGTGAAGGCGGCGAAGTGCGGCATCCGGCCCCGGTGGAGCGTCGACATCTTCGCGCCCTGGGACCGGCAGTCCTGGGCACGGTCGGTGCGCAGGGACCACTTCAAGGACAGGCCCGTCTCCAGGAGAGGGAGTTCGGCGTACGGGTTACGCCGTGACCCGGTGACGTCGGGCTTGAGAAGCGATTCATCGCCGGCCTCGTCGAGGATGAGGCGTAGGGCGAGTGCTTCGTCTTCGAGGACCTTCTCGATCTCCGAGAATTCCGAACTCGGTGGCACGAAACTGGAGACCGCGACTACAGGGATTGGAACGCCAATCCTCTGAGCACCGAAGTGCCCGCTACATCACCAATCGAGGATCCGACCGACGGTTTCATGGATCTCCTTCAGGAGGCTCGAGTCGGCGGGCAGGCCTGCCAGTTCCGCCTGCTGGCTCTGAAGAATCTGTTCGGCCGTGACCACCTCGTTGGCGGTCAAGTGGAGGTCCGACTTGACCTTGTCGGCCCAGTATGCCTTCCAATCACCACCCGGCACCGCGGGCACCAAGTCGGCTGCTGTGGCGATGGCCTCCTCAGGTGTCTTGCCGGGGAGGAACCCGAGATGGTCATCCGCCCAGAGAAGGGAGAGATGCAACGTCTCCACCTTGTTTCGTCCGTCTGAGTTGGAGTGCAGGAGGGGTAGGGTCTTATGGAATTGCTCCGCCCAGATTCCTTTCAGCGCATCGAGGTCGCCAGCTGCCTTGGCTCCGTTTGCATCACTCTTGGCGTCGCGGGCGGTGGAAGCCGTCATCGGTAACTGGTCACCATCGAGCAGGATCCCCGCCTTCTGGACGCCCGCCAGAGCGAGCGTCGAGAGGACGTTCTTGACGATGCCGTCCGCTCCACCGGGGAACGGCACGATCTCCAACGTGTCGAGTTTGGTTGTGGCGTGGCGCCTCAGGCTAGCCCTCACCATCTCGGCGGCGAGGTCGTCCTCGACGATCAGCCGTGGTCGGGTCGGGCCCGATGTGGTGTGACCTAGATGTGCGAAGGCCTCGGTGGGTGAGCACCCATCGGCCAGCAGCACGACACGCTGTCGACTGGTGTCGAACCCGAGAACCTTGATCGCTTGCGGCGGGAGCCCCGCAGCGAGGCTTGGTGAGTGTGTCGACATGACGACCTGGTGTCCGTGCTTGAGCACCTCACGCTCGATGAAACGGAGCAGTTCGGCCTGGGCTCCGGGATGGAGCGACACCTCCGGCTCGTCGAGGAGGATGAGCGAGCGCTGGGGAGCACGACGGATGGCGTCGACGAGCCGAACGACTGCGTACTCGCCACTGCCCGCGTGTGCCTCGGAGTAGGCGGCTCCCGTCGTCTTGAGGCGGAGTCTCACGGTGTATCCAGTAGGACCGAAAAATCGATGCTGGACCAGCGCGATCGACTCGATCGGCTTGCCCAGGATCTCTGCAACAGCATCAACCTCGAGCTGCGCGAGGTCTCGGACCTTCTCGATCAACCGATCGGCTTGATCCCTGGGAAGGGGGAGTCCTTCGAGAGCTTTCGCAATCCACCTCGACTTGAGAACCGCCTTGTATCGCTTCTGCGTCGCGTCTGGCGTCCAGTAGTTGAACGACTGGTGGTGAATGTACTTGTCGAACGCGCTGAGTTCGGAGCGGAAGTCCAGGTAGACGACGTTCTTCTGGATCTGGTTCCAGCGGTCACGGGTCTTGGACAGCATCGAGTCAAAGCCAGTTGCTGGAATTTCGGCCATGCCGTCCCCGGCGACTCGCTTGGTCGGCTCCCAGTAGTCGGGATCTCTCTTTCCGCGAAGCTCCTTGGGGACGTCCGCGGCTCGGTACTGCTTCGAGCCGCGATACTTCCGGCACTCGGCGCTCGTACCGGAGCCGTCGAACCTGTACTTGTAGACGAACCGATGAGTCGCCTTGCCACGTATGCCACTGTCGATATCGTCTACCGCGGTCGAGAACCAGAACTGTGCCAGGCTACGACCCTCCGGTGCAGCAGAGATCGCCTGCAGCACGGAGGATTTGTTAGTGCCGTTCGGCCCGATCAGCGCGACGATCGGCCAGTTGAGCCGCAGCGTGAGATCGTCCTCGAGCGACTTGTACATCGGGAAGCGGATCTCCTCGATGTAGGGAAGAAAGTCGCCGCCGTTGCTGAGCTTGGACTCGATGCTGGCCTGCGTTTGCGTGAGCACCATGTGCGAGTCCCTAGTCCGTCGGTTCCGTGTCGACGATCGCGTCGTCAGGGCGATCCTCGCGACGCACCGTGAACGCGATGCGACCGGCAGGCGCAGCGGCCAAAGGGAGCGCGTACGAGAACAGCGTCGCGATGTCCTTGGTGGCTGTCGGATCCGGCAGCATCCTCGGATCGGTGTACCCCTTGGCGTCATGGAACTTCGGCGACCTGCTGTCGCCAGCGAAGGTCAGAAGGAACGCGCCACGCGTCGGGATCTTAAGATCCTTGACGTGTTTGTATGCCGGGAGCTCGAGCGCCTCCGCGATGGCGCCGTCGACGTCGACTGTCTCCGAGTCGATTCCGCTCGAGATGGCCAGGAGGGCTTCACGCTGGCGGGTCGACGAGCCGGAGAACTGCCAGGGCCGGTCGTCACGACGGTAGCGGCGCATGATCCTGAGCTTCCGATCGCCGATGTTGCGGGGCTCGAGAGAGTCGAGGTCCGGAACGATGACGGCCCAGTCCTTGAGAGTGCCCTCGGTGATTGCCTTGTGCATGAAGGCTAGGTAAGGGCCGATCTTGAAGTTCTTGGCCCAGTCGAAATTCTCGATGACCTTGATCAGCGACTCGGCGTCGACGACGCCGTAGCGGGCCTTCCACGGCCGCGGCGCCCGGGCCTTGTTGAGGTAGAAGAACTCGCCCCTCTCGGCGGCGGCATCTAGGAGCGTCTGGACGGCTTCGAAGTGCGCCTCGTTCTTCTTGTCGTCGTGCTCACCCTGCTGGTTGAAGTCGACGACCTTGCCACCCTCGCCCTGCTCGGTGAGCTCGGCGTTGTACATCTTGTTCGCGCCGGTGGGCTTGAGGTAGGGCAGGCTCTGGTAAACGAGCGGGGGGACGTCCATCGGACGCACTCGAGGCCGGCCATCGCCGTAAAAGCCCTGGAAACGACGGAGTTCCTCGCGGAAGTCTTCCTCGTCGCGGACGATCGACTCGAAGGACTTGTACAGGTCGATTACCGTGTTTCGAGGCCCGGGGACGTTGCGACCGATGTAGAGGCGGACGAGGTCCCGGTAGTGCGGTCGGTAGCCGAACCAGCGCCCCATCTGCATGAGCGTGTCGGCGGCAACCGTGCGTCGGGTGTAGTAGGAGATCGTCAGGCCCTCGACGGTGAAGCCGCGGGAAAGCTTTGCGCCACCGACGAGCACCTTCCAGACATCGCGCTTCTGGAAGTCGATGTCTTCCTGCTCGTAGTCCCTCTCCGCGACACCGTTGACGATCACAACCGGGTTGACGCCCTCGGCAATCTTGCCTACCGCGTGCCCGATGTGCCGGATCAACTCCTTGAACGCGGCGACGACAGGTTCTTCGGGCGCCCGAACAGCGGTGACGCTGCGGAAGTCGTTGGCCCACAGGTCCTGGAGTCGTTTGAGCCCCATCGGCAGGTTGTATCCGGCCGCGTCCCAGACACGACGGATGTCTGCGGCGAGCAGCTCGTGCTCGGCCGTCTTCACCGACTCGTGGACGAGCATCGTGTGGTGCCGGAACAACTTCGGATTGCCGAGCGCGGCGGCTCGGTGCAGCTTGATCGCCCCAGCGAGGACGAAGGCGTCCAGGGCGGCAAGCAGCTCCGCGTCGCGCTCGGCAGTGTCGTCCGGGTCTGCGACGAGTGAACGGACGTACGCCTTCTCGTTCGAGTTCGCAACGGTGCGTTCCTCGGTGTCGTCCGGGTCGCGGTCGAGATCGTGGAAGGCTGCGCCGCCCATGTAACCGGGCGGGGGCTGGAGCGAAACGATGAAGTCCTTGGGAAAGATGTCCTCGGAGTCCTCGGGGTCGACGAACACATTCGCAAACGGAGTCGCGGTGTAGCCCACGTACTGTGCGCGCCCGAGCTCCCCGAGAAGCTGGGCGATGAGGCGGTTGATCGCCGTACGCTCTTTGGCCTCCGCGGAGTCCTTCTTCGGCCGAGTGGTGTTGATCGAGGCTTGGTCGGCTTCGTCGTCGATAATGAGTGCGGGGATCTCACCGAGGTCGGTCTTGGTCGACTGCAGGTCGTGGACCAGCTTCCGCAGCACCGACGCGTTTTTCTTCACCACGGCGATGCGAATGTCGGGCCGGTAAAGGTTCTGCGGGTCATAAAGCGGCCGTGCCGGGTCAACCAGGTGGTCGGTCTGCCGGAAGTCGAGGTAGCCGAGGCCGGCCTTGAGCAGCTTGTAGTCGTCCTTCGCCCCGGTGAGTCGGCGGATTCCGGGTATCCCGAGCTCCTTGGGGTCCTTGCCATATGAGACGAACTTTCCGTCTGACCAGTCGACGTCACCGTCGCCGATGTAGTCGACCGACGCGGTGAGCTCGGAGATGTCGCGCGGAACGCCGCCGAGGATGTTCTCCTCCCCGATGAGCTCCATGTCGAGCCGTCGCTGGGTCTGGCCGCGCAGGAGCTCGATGGTGCCGGTCAGGACGATGACGAGCTTGTAGCCAGCATCGATCGCCTTGGCGATCACACCGGTGAAGTTCGCGGTCTTGCCGGACTGCACGTGCCCGACCACGAGGCCCTTGGACTGGTACGGGTCGTCCCGCTCGGGGTTCGCCAGGCGTTTGACGACCTCGTCCGTGCTGCGGCTGAGCTCCGTGATAGCGCCGGCGTCCCAGCCCTTCGACTCCAGGACGCCGCGATAGCCCTCCCAGTAGAAGGTGCGTCCCGACTCGGGGTCGTACCACGGATCCCAGTCGGCCTGCTTGCCGGAGATCACCACCGCACTGGCCAGGTTCACCTGAAAGGCATGGTTGATCTTCGCCTGAGCTTCCTCGGAGAAGCCGAGCGCAGTGAGGATGGCATCGCGCCGCTCCTGCGAGTTGGCGTCTGTATCCGCTGCCCAGGCCGGGGCGGGCACCGCGTCCCACTTGGAGAGCTGAATGTGGAATTCGTAACGAGCAGCCGAGTTGGCATCCGGCGCCGTGATCGCATCGACCAGCTCGGCCTCGGAGTAGCCGGAGATGCCCGCGTCGTCGAGCTCGAATGCAACACGTTTGAGCATGGGCTTCGGATCACTCTTGCTCATGCCGCGAGTGACACCCACGATCGCGACGCTGTACGGATCGGACACGTCAGGCCTCCTGCGTAGGTGCGGTGATGAAGGAAGTGAGTGGGTCGCCTGGGTCCCCCGCCGCGCGAGACGAGACGTCCACCCGATAATTGACGTCGCTGACAAGGTCGCTGTGCGGCACGACGGCATGTAGCCGCCCAGGCGTCACCGCCGGGAAGTCCTCGTCGACAAGGTACGCCGCGGGCGTGGTGCGTAGCGTGTAAGCGGTGGGATACATAGCGACATCGTCGTCATCCCAACCCTCGGCGGTCAGGTACGCGAGGAATCGATCCCTCGTCGATGTGAGTCGGTCGCGGATCTCCTGGATCAGGCCGGGTAGCGCGACCCCGTTGGGGTCGCCGCCAGCCCGGGTGATCTGGATAGACACCAGCCACAGCGACCGCCCCGGACTCGGCTCGAGCTGCCCGGCACCGTGGATGACGTGGCTCCGAGTCTCACTCAGCGTCGTCTTGACCTCGGCGTCGAAGGAAGGGAAAGCATAGTCACGCTCCTCCGCGAGGGGCCCAAGCCACCAGTCGATGGCGCTGAACTCGTCGTGGGCATCGAGCAGCGCACGGAAGAGCAGAAGCTCTCCGACCAGTCCAATCTGCTTCTCCTCGGAGATCCGCGGCTTGGCGGCGAGCAGGGTCTTCATGTTCGTCATCGCGGCCGACGACGCGGCCGAGAAGGTCGCCCCGCCCTGCATCGCCTGCAGAATGGAAAGCACCAGCCCGTACGCCTCGGTGTGCATGCCACGCGCATCGAGCGTCAGTCGCGCGTACTCGACGCCGCCTCGCGTCTGCGTTCCGGTGGTGACCCGTCGCATGGTCGCGGTGTCGAGCACCATCCCGTTGCGCGGGGTTAGCACAGAGATCTTCTGCCCGGGACTGTCGATCACGAAGAGCACTTCGGGTGAGGCGCTGACATGGTGAACGGTGGCTGTCCCGCTACGGAAGTAGGTCCCCAGGGTCTCCGGGGTCAGCTCCGATGTCGGGTTGTTCATGCTCGATCACACTCCATCCGCGGATTGTGCCTGGATGGCCGCGAGCATGACGCCCTGCCACGCCGCGTCCTCCCGCTTCTTTCGGGCACCGCTGCCTGTGCCGATGAAGTGGTCTTCGAGGAGGAGCAGGAGCAGGCTCTTGACGAGCGGAGCGTCGTTGCGATCCAGGCTCTTGCGGCCGACGATCGCGGTGCGGTAGCGGGCGTTGAGCACGAGCTCGTGGCGGTCGACGTCGATGTCGTAGACCTGGCTCTCGGGCAGTACCCTCCACCTGATGTCGATCGGGAAAGCATCGTTGGGCTCGGTATGGGTCGAGAACGCCTCCCTCACCGGGGCGGCAAGCCCGTCACCGGGTTTTGGCGCTTCGATGGGTGAGGCGACCCGCTGCCGGGCGACCTTCGCGGCCCGCTTCGCATCCTCACGGAACGAGGCGAGCGTCGTGCCGTCCACGGTCCGTGCCCGTACGAAGGCGCCGCGCAACTCGTCGTCGAAGGTCGTGCCGACCTTCTCGGGGTTGATAGTGACGTGACGCTCCATCTCGACGGTCAGGTCGAAAGACATCCGTGCGAAGACGAGATCGACGTTGGGCGTCGCCAGCCCGTTCCAGCCTCCGGCCTGCAGGAGCCGATCGTTGCGGTAGATGTAGAGGCCCTGGGTCTCGGTCCCGGAGCGTCCACCCAGCACGAAGCCCAGGCCCTTGTCGTGCTGCGGCCAGACGTGCAACCTCGCGGTACCTGACGTGCCACCGACCGCGACCGGAAGGACCTTCGGATAGCCAGGCTGTCCTATGCCGCGATACGCGAACGGGTCGATCGCTCGCACCGGCCGCGGCGGACCGGGGAAGTCCAGCCACACGTCATAGATGTCGATGTTGAGTGTCAATTCGCCACGTTCCAAGATCCTGTGCAGCACCAGTCCCAGGTGGTTGATCAGGTCCTGGATGGTCTTGGTCGTCCAGGCCGCCTGGTCCTCGTCGCTGGACGATGTGAGGAAGGTCTGGACGTCCTGCCACTCGACGATCGTGCCGGTGTCCATAGCGAAGTCGACCCCGGCCCCCGCCAGGCTCTCGGCAGCGTCGGAGCTGGAGAACTCCTCGACCAGCGGGCCGGTGTCGAGGGTGTCCCGACGCAGGCGCCGACCGACGGCGGGTGACCCGTACTTCCTCGACCAGACGATCAGCGTGTTGGCCTGGCTGAGCGACGCGGCCTTGAGGCCAATTCCGAAATGCCCGAGATCCTTGCCGTCGTAATCGCGTTTCCTGGCGTACGTCATCGCGTGGTCGATGTCGGACGAGTCCATACCGGAGGCATCGTCGACCACCCGGAGGCCGACCGGTCGGGCGCCGTGGACCAGAAACCTGACGAGCACGTTGGTCGCCCCGGCGTCGATGCTGTTGTCGACGAGGTCCGCGACGGCCGTCACCAGCGTGTGGTGACGGCCGATCGCTGATGTGATCGACGGGTCGGGCGCGACGACCCGTGATCCCACTGGTTGCGGTGCCGAGATCGGCCCCACTACAGGTCCTTGAAGCCGCTGTCGGTCACACCCAGATCCCCGGCGTTCTGCTTCACCGCGCGCACGGTGTTCTCGTTGAACCCGTCGGCCTTCTGCGCCTCCACGGTGAGCGTGATGTCGAGAACGTCGGGACCGGCGTTGCGCAGCACCTCCAGGATCTCCGCCGCGATCGTCCGCAGATCACCCGGCATGTCACCGGTTGGGTCGACCACATGCCGCAGGGAGAACGACGCGTTGGACACCACCTTCCGCGGCAGCGCCGGGACGGGCCCCGGCCCGCGCGCCAGCGTAGGTGTGACGCTCGGTCCCGGTGCAGGACCGGCCGAAGGGCCCGGAGCCGGCTCACTCACCGTCTGCTGCTCACGCTCACGCTGCTTGACCGCGAGATCGGGACGTACGATCAGCGCCTTGTCGTCAAACGGACCGAACTCGGTGTCCTCCAAAGGCACTGCCAGCCCGAGGAAGTCGCCGCCAGCCGAGTCGAACCCTGTGGCGAGGGCGAACCCGGTGTCCATGAACCCGGTGTCGAGCAGTGCCTCCTCCAGCGCCCGCACCAGCACCGACTTGTCCCGCAGCCTATGCAGGTAGGGATAGCGGCAGAAGTACGTCCACAGCTCGGTGAAACCGATGAACCCACGCGTCCACCGGGCCCGCAGGAACTCCTCGATGTCGAGGCGCACCACGCGGTTGGCGAGGTAGGAGTGGGCGTAGTCGGCGTTCGCGAGCCTGGCGCCGATGCGCTTGGTGAGGTTCTTCTCCTGCCCGTCGGCCCTGACCTGCCCGACAACGAACGGTGCCTGCGGATCGTCCTGCACCGCGTGTAGTCCCCAGATCCAGGTGTGCGCTAGCCGGTCGTCCACCGTACGGTTCTGGGTCTCCAGCATCGACTGCGCCTGCGCTGCCGCGGACTGGGTGAGGTCGAGGCGTGCGGTCTCCCGGAAGATCGAGCTCCACGCCAGGTACGAGCGCACCGCTGACTCCAGCGATCCCCACTGCTTCTCGTCGGCGGCGACCGCGACGATCGTGTTGACGTTCGACCGCGGGGCCTTACCGCGCTGCCGCAGCACCTCACCGACCCACCTCGACGCGGTGGACTCCTTGTCCTTGCCGTTGTGCACGTACCCCGGCGGCACCACGAGCAGCCGCAGGTGCTCGGCCTCGTCCACGTCCGAGGATGACTCCGGGTGCAGCACCTCCGCGATCACGTCGGTCGAGCCCTTGAACGCCTGCCGCAGTCGTGTCGCCACCTCGCCGTGCACGGCGTCGGTCGACAGCTGCGCAGCCCTCTCAGCGGCGAGCCGGTTGAGCGAGGGCTGGGTGTCGTACCAGTACCGGCCGTCCTCGGCGTAGTAGTGCGACGACTTCTCCTGCAACCCGTCCAGCGCCGACCCGATGTTGCCCAGTACATCACCCGGCATGGCCACGCCGAGAGTGATCCGCTTGCGGTCCTTGCCCTTGAGCGCGGCGTCGAGCGTCGGTGCGGCTTCGACGAAGATTGTCCGGGCCGTACGCAGCGCGAGCGAGCGGTCACCCAGTGCGGGCCGCTCGTCGTCGACGAGCTTGGCGACCGCGTTGTCGCCGTCGATCTCCGACTGCAGGATCGCGTCCCACGCGTTGCCGACGTACTGGACGATCTCCGAGCGCACCGGCTGAGCATCGAGCGGGATCGACCCAGGCATGATCAGCGGTGAGGGATCCTGTCGCTCGTAGAGCTGGTGGATGACGTGGCTCATCAGCCGCAGCACACCGCGCGTGCGCTGGAACTTCTCCAGCGTCGACCAGTCCGAATAGAGTCTGTCCAGTAACTCGGGGTGGATGGGATAGGCCGCGCGGATCCGCGACTCATACTCGCTCTCCCCGACGCCGGCCGGAAATTCCTTGGGATGATGCCGGTAGTAATCGGTGAATCGTCGGGCGGCGGTCGCGATCGTCGCGTTCGCCTTCGCGTCCGGCTCGGTGAAGAGTCGGCGCCGCACGATCTCGTAGGACTCGTCCCGGGTCGCCGGACTCCACTGATAGGCAACCCGACGGATCACGTTGTCCAGGCGGTTCAGGGCATCACGACCACGCTGGCCGCCGACCTCGAGGTCGCTCGCCGCCGTGGCCTCTCCGCCGTCAGAGCTGGCCTCGCCGTCCTGCTTGCGCTCGCTAGCTGGCACCGAGACCAGCAGCAGCGTGCCCGGCACCGCCTCGGCCGCCAGGGTCAGCGACTGGGCAAAGGTGAACTGGGTCTCGAACAGCCCGCCACCGACCTCGCGAGCCCGCGGGTCGTCCTTGTCGTAGCCGTCGGGGAGCTGGCGGGCATACGAGACCCACTCGTCGATCATCACCACGGCCGGGCCGAACTTCTCGAACAGGTCGCGCAGCTTGTTGCCGGGATTGGTCCCCTGCTTGTCCGATTCGGCGACCATCGCGTAGCCCTGGGCACCGCCGAGCTGCCACGCGAGCTCGCCCCACAGAGTGCGCACCACGGTGCCGTCGGGCTTGGTCTCCGGTTCCGCCGGCGCGATCTCGTTGCCGACCAACGCAGCCTTGCGCACCTGCGCACCTACCACGGAGCCTTGCGCACCATCGAACGCGTCCTGGACGTTCTGCGGTAGCTCGTGCAACTGGCGACCGGAGAAGAGATGCCAGACGGCAAGCATCGAGTGGGTCTTTCCGCCGCCGAACGTGGTCTGCAGGTTGATCACCGGGTTGGCCGAGCCGTCACCGGAGATCCGGGCGGCCGAGCGACGCAGCAGCTCCTTGAGACCGTCAGTCATGTAGGTCCTCCGGAAGAACTCGACCGGGTCCTGGTACTCCTTGGCCGCGTTCTTCCGCACCGCCACCGAGTAGAGGTCGGCCGCGAACTCCGCGTTGTTGTACTGGCCCTTGGCCACGTCCGGATGAGGCTTCAGTACGTCCCGCCACGACGGCAACTCCGCATCCGGCGTGCCTGGCAACGCCGCAGCAGTACGCACCGCCTTGCGGGTCTGCTGCTCGAAGCTGCCACGCAAGATGTCCAGCCGAGCAGTGCGTACCGTGTCGGCCTCGCGCGCTGCACCGATCGCCCGCATCACTCGCTCGATGGTATCGAGTGCACGTACGGCGTCGTCGGGCGAGAACGGCTTGAAGTGCGCCACCGCGTCACGGACCGTTCGCAGCTCGCTGACGAAGTTCTGCTCACCACGAGAAAGGTGTTCGTTGAAGACGTACCCGAGCGAGCCGATCGGCTCGGTGATGATCCGGAACTGATCCTGAGGATCGGTACGTGAGTACGGCTTCCCGGTGATCCCCTTCTGGGCGTCCTTTGCGGCCAGGAGCGCGGTCCAGTTCTCACCGTCGGGCACGTGTTTGGCGGTGATCTGATCGATGTACGGGTCGAGCACGCCGGTCAGCGCCTCCAGTGCCGTACGCACAGCCTCGATGTTGCTCTTCGCCATTAGCCCTCGTCCTCAAAGTCGAGCGTGCCCTGTATCTCGGTCCTGGCCTGCACCTTGCCAGCTGCCACGGTCAGATCCGCCCACGATCCACCGACCAGGTTGAACAGTCGTGCATCATCGGTGCGCGAGGTCTTCGTCATCTCGTACAGCCGGTACGCCAGGCGCTGCACGGCCTCGACTTCGACATCGGAGCGCGCGGCCGCCGCAGCCATGAGCTTCGCCGCCGGTGCCAGCCCGCCGTCCTCGGCGGAGAGCACCCGGGCGAGGTGACACATCACCTCCCACACCGAGATCCGGTCGTCCTTGACTGGGTTCCAGTTCGGCGCCAGATCCGCCGGCGCGACGAGCTGCACGATGCCCTCGCCCTGCGTGGCCACCCCGGAGTCCGCAACGCCGCGCACCGAGGTGTTGTACGAGCGGGTCAGCAGGTCCGCATCACCAAACGGGCCTTTCCCCCACCCGTACTGCTCGTACCACTTGAGACAGAACCGAGTGTCGGCGTCCAGGTCGCCCTCGCCCTCAGTGAGCACCTCGTCGAGCGCCTGATTGATCAACATGAGCGCCGACTTCACACGCATGTCCCTGCCGTCGTTCTCCACGACCCGCGTGAAGCTCGAGAACACCGCCATGCCGGGACCGATGGTCGCCTGCGTAAGGTCCACGGGTGCGATCGCGCCCTCGCTCAGCTTCTCCAACGCATCGGGGAGCTCGCGGCGCAGCGCCGCGAGGAAGCCTCGGCGTGTGGTCTGCCCCGCGGTCTCGTGGCGCGGTCGCAGCACCAACACGATCGACGACGCAAGCGCGTTTGTACCGACCGCGATCATCCGGCCACTGCGCTCCGAGCGCACCGGCCAGGTCGCAGTGATCGCCCAGCCCTCGCGGATCATGCCCTCCAGGATCGTTGCCCAGCCGGTGCTGGTGATCCCCTCCTCCTTGAGTTCGGATTGCTTGAAGGCGTAGTACACCGTGATCGGATAGTGCTCGGATGCATTCTTCCGCGCCTGAGCGAAGACATTCTCAAAACCGGCCTCGAAGAACTTCTCGGCGCCAGCCTTGCCACTGTGGCGGTACGGGTTGGCAACTAGTTCCTCCGCCTTGGGTACGAGCATCGAGGCGAAGAGCGTCGGATGGACGTCGCGGAGCGAACGACGTAGCCAAACGTAGAAGTAGTCCGAAAGATCGGAGTAACCGATGTTGTCGTAGTAGGGAGGATCGGTCGAGACGAGCAGGTTTGTGTACTCTCGAGTCGCCGCATCAGCCTGAACAGCTTCGGACACCACCTTTGCCGGAACCTCATCCAGGACACGGGCGACTCCGCGCAGCATGAATCCTAAATTCCCCGACGACTCGCTGAACGGGTTGGCTTCAGCGAAGTCCCAGGTCATCGGGATGGCCTGCCGGGCGAACGTGTTGCGGATACCCTCGTTCTTCGGGTCCGGCATCCAGGTCGCGATCGTGCCGCCGTAATCGGCGAGTCGGCTGACAGCCATGCCGAGATAGGTGGCGACGGCGTCGGCGTACGCCTCGGCGCCGGTGCCGCCGTTTGCGAGGCGAGCACCCGCCGGGAGTTCCGCGGCGACGGCGTCCTTCACGACCTTCGCGCGCGCCTCGGCCACGAGGTCGCTGAACGTCGTCAGTGCTACCAGCTGGCGGTTGGTAAACAGGTCTGACCATCGAGTCATCCCGTAGGCTTGAACTCTGAAGCTGAGCGCTTGAGCCGGAATCTTGGCTGCTGGCGCATCGCGGGGGGTTCCACTTCCTGCGGCCTCTTCGTGTTGCTGGCTCGGCGGCAGGTAGATGCGTTGACGCTTTCCCTCGGCGACGATGCCCATGAGTTGCTGGCTCATCCGACCAGCGACGCCCTCTGCACGGACATACTTGAAGTTGACGGCGGTGCCGCAGGCAATGCATCGGGCGCCCGTGCGGCCGACTGTCCCGTCCGTGGATGCGGTCTGGCCCTTCGCCTTGTCATGTCCGATGGTGAATTCGACCCGTCGCCCGCTGGGTGCGTCGGCGTCGTCGACGATGTTGGCGACGACATATGCCTCCTTGCCCTTCTTCTTGCCGAGCCACCAGGAGCGGACGAGGGGCATCTCAATACCGCAGGCGGGGTTGGGACAGGTGATGGTGCGGGCCCAGATCCAGGCGATTGTGGTGGCCTCGATCTTTCTCTTCGTCTTCTCGTCGACGACAGTCGCGTCGGGGTAGAGGTCACCGATGCGTTCCTTGGCCTGCTCGCGCATCCAGGCGCCGTATCGGCGTACGTCCTCGGCGAGCCCGGTGGCGCGGGGCCAGTCGCCGAGCCTGCTGTCAGCGGCGTCGGGGAAGACCGGCGGTCGGCCTGCGAACTTCGGCGGGATTTCAATGAGCGCCTTGTTGATGAGTACGGCGACGGGGTTGAGGTCGGAGGCGTGCGCCTCCAAGCCAAGACGCTGGGCCTCGAGCGGGATGGTGCCACCGCCGGCGAACGGGTCGAGGATCGCGGGCGGATTGCCGCCGGTGGACTTGAGGATCTCCTCGTGCGCGGTACGGAGCAGCTCTTCGTTGTTGATGTTCTCCCACTTGACCAGGCGACGAATGATCCCGTGCAGCCGCTCACGCTCGACCTGCTGCTCTTCCGGGCTGAGGCCAGGGTCCGAGGACGGGTCGTCGACGAGTTGCGCGAACAACACCGCCCGGGCAGCAGCCAGTGGCCGGCGCGCCCACCACAGGTGCAACGTCGAGGGGTGGCCGTGGCGGATGGACTTCTCCCGCGCGGACTCGGCGTTGATGTCCTCCAGCGGGATCGACACCTCGATCAACTTCTTCTTGTGGACCGGGGTGCCGGCAGGCATCGCCATGGGTGAAACTCCAGGTGGATTGGGATGTCACGATGCTAGACGTCCTGATGGCTCGTCTCTACCGTGATTTGGGTGATTCCGTGAGCGCCTGGATGAGCTCTTCGATGCGATCAGCTGCCACGCTCATGTCCTCGTGCTCCCACACACGGATCACCGCCCATCCCAGCGCACGAAGGTGCACATCCGTCTGGCGATCCCGTTCCACGTTCCGACGCAGCTTCTCCGACCACCACGCGCCGTTGTTCGCCGGTGAGGTCCTGTGATCAGGACACGAGTGCCAGAAGCAGCCGTCAACGAAGATCGCAAGGTGTCGGCGTGTGAAGAGGATGTCCGCACGCCGTCGGGTCATGCCCGGCAGGGGCGCATCGACGCGATAGCGAAGCCCTCGACTGTGCAGTTCACGCCGTAGGAGCAGCTCCGGCTTCGTGTCGCGTGTCGCCTGACGGGACATGCGTCTGGCAGTGGTTGGCTCGACGTTGGCGAGTTGCGGCCGAGTCGTTACAGCAGCGCTCGGCGTGGGGGTGGCATAGTGCCGGCTCCGCCGGCTATTGTCACGTCTTGTGTCGAGCACCTTGTCATCATGCACCACCTCCCGATCCATCCGAAGGGCTCAGCAGTGATCAGGACTCTCGACCTGTTCGCTGGCGCCGGTGGCTTGACGACAGGTCTTGCTGCAGGTAGCGGGCAATTTTCACCCGTCGCTGCCGTTGAGATGGACGTCGCGGCCGCTGCTACGTATGCCCTCAACCATGGTGGAAAGATCCGCGACGGAAAAATCGTGGGTGGCGATCATGTCCACGCGGTCGGCATCGAGGAGTGGCTGGACGCTGGCGTCGTGCCCGAAGTGGACGTCGTTGTGGGCGGTCCGCCGTGCCAAGGCTTCTCAACGCTGAACCGAGACGGTGTCGGGGCAGAACGCAACCTGTTGTGGCAGCGCTATGCGGAGACCGTGTCACTCGCCACGCCTAAGTACTTCGTACTCGAGAATGTGCCTGCGTTCACGAAATCCGAGCAGTTCACCGTCTTCGCGGAGTCGTTCGGTAAGGGTGGCCTGCTCGAGGACTACACCTTTGAGTCGCGTGTTCTCAACGCTGCTGACTACGGCGCCTTCCAGGCTCGACGCCGCGTAGTCGTACTCGGCTGGCGCAAGGACACTGCACCGCTGACGTTCCCGAAGACCACATCGGCCGACGTCCACCCAACCGTTGCGGAAGCTTTCGCAGGCCTGAATCCTGTGGTCGAGCAGATCGACCTTCCGACCCGGGAGGTGACGTTCAGGGGGAAGACTTTCCCGGGCGCCTTTCGGACACACGAGCTTCACGTGACGCGACGCTACGAGAAGTTGTCCCTTGATCGTTTCTCCCACATCCCGGAGGACGGGAACAGGTTCAACATCCCCGAGCATCTGCTGTCGGCGTGTTGGAAGAACCATCGGTCGGGGACAGGCGATGTGATGGGAAGACTGCACTGGAACAAGCCGTCAGTCACGATCAGGACCGAGTTCTTCAAGCCGGAGAAGGGCCGATACCTCCACCCCATCGAAGATCGGGCAATCACACACCTTGAGGCCGCTATTCTTCAGGGGTATCCGCTCAACTACCGCTGGGTCGGGTCGAAGGTCGCGATCGCACGGCAGATCGGTAATGCCGTTCCAATCCCGCTGGGCAAGGCGATCGGAACGGCGATAGCCGAAGCTGTGGACAGCGAGGCTGCCGAGAAGCACGCCGCGTAAGGTGCATAGCGCGCACTTCGCTCCTGCCGTGCAAAGCTGTGGGCATGAATCGCAGCGCTAGTGGCCGGACGGCCTGGTTGCTGATGACGGACGAGGGCGACAACGAGAACCCCCGGTACGGAGACCAGCTCGGTGTCGAGTACCTGTACGACAGCAAGGTCCAGAACCACCAGCGCCTGAGTCCTGGCGACCCGATCGCGTTGTGGGACCGAACAGGTCTCCTGCTCGGTATCTCAGTCGTCGAGGACATCGAGTCCTGGTCGGGCACCAAGACGCTACGACGCTGCCGTGAGTGCGGGGCGACCCGCCCCTCGGAGCGGTCGACGATGCGCCCGCGATTCCGCTGCTCCAGGTGCAGGGCCGAGTTCGACACGCCCCGACTCGAAAAGACCGATGTCACGATGTTCACGGCCCGCTACGACGCGGCCTGGACCTCGCTGGACGGCGTTCTCGACAAGGCGGAGATCCGGCCGTTCATCAAGGCGCAGGGCAGCTTCAACTCCATCCGCGAACTCGACTGGCATGCGTTCCAGCAAGCGCTGGCCGACAAGGGCGCAGGTCGCGCGATCGAGCGCGTCATCGCACGTGTACCAGATCTGTCTTGGCCGACAGCGAACAACCCCCGCATCGAGCTCGTCCATGGGTTCGACCAGTCGATCGTCCGCGTCCGCAGGGGACAACGACAGTTTCGCGAGCAGATCCTGGCCGCCCAGGGAAACAACTGCGCGTTCACCGGCGCCGCTCCCGCGCGGGTCCTGGAGGCGGGCCATCTTTACCGCTACGCACAGCTCGGAAAGCACTATGAGCACGGTGGCCTCATGCTGCGCCGCGACATCCATCGCCTCTTCGACGACGGACTCCTCGCAGCGACCCCGACCTTGCCATACCTGATCGATGTCGCTCCCGATCTGGCCGATTATCCGCAGTACCACCGACTCCACGGCGAACCGTTAATGACACAGCTACGTGCCGAACAGGTCGAGTGGCTAGACAAGCACTGGTGCGAACACCGCGACAATGGTCAGGAAGCTCACCGCTGAAATCTCTGCAGTGGGCATCTCAGCTCACGCACCAGAGTCCAGGCTGGCACAGTCCGTGTGTGTCAGCACCTCGCTTACGTGGGCGCGCCCACTCCGGCGACCCACGGGCCGAACCTTGCCTGCATGGTGTCCATTTGGCCGAACGGAGGCTGATGCGCCTTCTGCACCATCGAGTGCCGGCCTTCGGCGGTGCTGCAGATCGCATCAGCCATCTTGACGTTCACCTCAGCCCGCAACGGGAAATCCAGGCCCTTACGGTTGGCGTGCTGGCGGCAGTGCGAGCACGCGCATTCGACGACGATGGTGGGAATCTCGGAGCGGAGGATCTCCGTCATGCGTTCCACCAATCTTCAGACGCGTCGGTAGCCACATGATCTTAGCCGACTGTCGTTTCGTAGGGCGCACGCACGCGAGTCGGCTGACTGCTATCGCCGAACCGCGACTGATCGCTGCAGTCCAGGGGTATCGGAAGGTGTCAGCACTCCTTCTGCGAATATCCCGGTCATAGCGCCAATCGATAACCCATACGGTAGCCCGTTGCAGAGCAGCGAAGTCGCTGCTCCCGGCCCGAAATGATTACCAGGCCGGGCTGGTCACGCGCTCGTGCTCCCGGTCAGCGTGGTCGCGCCTGACACGTTCGTCCGCCCCGCGGCGCATCGGTTCGGCGGCGGCCCGTGCATCGGCCAGGAGCACCGGTACGCGTTCCATCGGTCGCGGCACAGACCGGGCTATCGGTCGGAGCTCGGCGTGGCCGGTTGCGGTGATGGCTTTCAGGGCTAGGGCGGCGAGGGCGTAGGCGTTGCCGCGCTCTCCCCCCTGCGCATCGGGGCCTAGAGGGTTGCCGGGGTCGGTGATCTGGTATCGGTCGCGGTAGGCCAGCACCTGCCGCATCGCCGCCTTCCACATGTCGTGGGCAGCACCCGGCAGGGGTGGAGCGGTGATGTTTTCCATCCACAGCTCCGGCTTGGACAGAGCGTGCTGGACGAGAGTGTCCAGGCGGGAGGCGATCAGGTTGGCGTGCCGTACCAGCCAAGCGCGCACGTACTGGTTAGTCACCACCTGCGGCCGCTCAGTCCCCGTCGTGTCGGTCGCCCGGGCAGTCAGGTCGATGTCAGATCCAGTGTCTGCCTGCGCTCCGGCCAGGAAACGCTCGACGAGGTGGTCGGTCATAACCCTGCGCACTGCGGCAGTGTCGAGCTGGACTTGCGTGGACACAACCGAGGAGTTGCCAACATTCCGTGCGACATGTTCTACCAGGGCCTGCCACTGGGCCAGCTCGACGCGGTCATAGAGATGATCGACCAGAGCACGCAGCAGCATGGCCTGCCGTTCGGAGTGGTCGATAGACCGAATGGAGGCAAGGTTGGGTTCCATCGCGAACCACGCCAACGGCACCGGCTCGCGAAGAGCTGAGGCCAGGTCGTCGGGTGCCTCGAGCGTGATCTGAGCGGGGTCTGCCGGTAGGTCCAGGGCCTGTGCGTGGGCGGCTTCGTGCGGGGTGAGGGCCTGCCAGACGCGGGCGGCGGCGGTGCGTCCGGCGGTGTCGGGGTCCAGGGCCACGATCAGGTCGGTCAGGTCCCGCCCGGTCGCCTCCCGCAAGGCTTGCAGGTGCTGCTGGGTGATGCCGGTGCCGCAAGCCGCGACAGGCACGATCTCGATCCCGGTCTGCTGGGCGAGGCGAGTTGCGGCGAGGTGAAACGCGGCGTGGTCGGTGGGTCCTTCGACCAAGACCAGGCGTGCCCCTGCCGTCAGCCGTGCGACCGCGTCGGGGGCAAGGCCGTACAGGAGCTCGCCCTTGCGGTAGGCAGCGGTCTCGGGTGTATTGAGGTACTTCGGTGCCCGCCCGTCACCCTCGGTGGCCTGGGCGGGGTTGATGCGTCCGGTGACGCCGACGACGGCCCCGGCCTGGTCACGGTAGGGGAAGACGATCCGGTTGCGGTACTTGTCGATCACCTTGCCGTTCCGGGTCCGGGTCGCGACGCCGGCGGTGACGAGCTGGTCGGGCGTGTATCCGAGGGACTGGAGGTGGTCGGTCAGGCCGGTCCAGGACGCTGGCGCGGTGCCCCATTCGGCGTCGGCGAGGCCACGCCCGGTCATGTACCGAGTGGCCCACGACTGGCTGGCGTTCTGCTTGGTCCACCAGGTCCAGGCGTGCCTGGTGATCTCCACGACTAGCGCCCGCTCCCCCTCGTCGACCGGCGTCGACGACCCCGCACCGGCTTCTGCACCGGCGTCTCTTGTCGCCGTCGGGCGTTCCTTGCTCGTCTCCTGCTGCGAGGTCATGGCGGGCTGGGTCGCGTCGGTGTCCCAGAGGAGGTTCTGGGCGGTGTCGGGGGCGGTCGTGATCCAGGCAGGCAGCCCGCGCCCGTCCCTGTCGTGGGGTAGGGGGTGGCCGATGCGGTGGTGCAGGACCTTCGCGATCGACCGCGCGCCCTGGAACCCCTCCCCTGCCGCGCGCCGGATCACGGTCTCGGGGTCGGCGCCAGCGGCTTCGTGCTGGGATAGGCGCTTGGCCAGTGAAGACCATGCCTCGTCCGCTAGCACCAGGTCGGCCATCCGCTCAGGCAGGACCGACCGGACGGCTTCGGCCAGGCGTCCGGGGCGGTCAGGTTCGAGGAAGGCCAGGTAGGCGTCCTCGTACTCCGGCACCAACCGGGCCAGGGAGTGCGCGTGATCCCATTCCTCCTCGATGGTTCGGGAAGCGGACTTCTCCTCGCCGTCACGGTCCAGGACGCCCTTGAGCGCGTTCAGTACCGCGCGCTCCAGGTCTGGTTGCCGGTGCGGGTCGAGGTCGAGGACGTCGTCGGTCTCCACGTACACGCGGTTGGAGTCCCGGCCTCGGGTGATGGCGGTGTAGAGCTCGTTGCGAGTCATGCCGACGCCGACCATCGCGTGGCTGGTGTCCACGGTCATGCCCTGCACCCGGTGGATGGTCGCGGCGTATCCGAGCTCGACGTGGGCGGCGACGTAGTCGGCCGGGAGCACCACCGTCGCGCCCGTCTCCAGGTGCTCAGCCTGCAGGGCACCCTCCTCGCTGCGGGCGGTGACGCGCCACAGGTCACCGTTCTTGATCCAGTCGTGGCCCCAGTCGATGTGGCCGTCGTCGTGTTCGGCGTGCAGGTGGCGGTTGTTCAGCCGGGTAACGATGACGTCGCCGATGCCAGCGCGGTTGTCATCGCGCAGAGTCACGCCGTCTTCCTCGACCTCGCCGCGGGCGACGCGGTGCAGGCGAGCGCGGGCAGACAGGTCGGCCACCAGATCGTTCGTCGCGGCGATCATGATCGTCTTGCGGCCGTGGTCGGAGTCGGTCTGCCAGTTCGCGAACATCTCCTCCGCCATCTGCGCCGCCGACCCGCCCAGGGTGCGGTGCCGCGTGACGTAGAAGTCCAGACCCCGATGGTCACCGTCGCGGAGCTGGAGGGAGGCCTCGGCCTCCCCGGTGGTGTGGAACCGGTGGATCTCCGTCAGCTCGGCCGCGCCCGCCTGCTCCGCGATCAGGCGGAGCGCCCCGCCGGCCGCGACGGCGCCGAGCTGGGCGGGGTCGCCGAGCAGCCGGACGCTGCCCCCGGCTTGTCGGGTAATGGCCAGGACCTGCGCGAGGGCGAGGGTGCCGGCCAGGCTGGCCTCGTCGACCAGCACAACGGTGCCTTCGCCGACCGTGAGACGTTCCCTGAGTCGTTTGCCGCCCGCCCCCTGATTGGCCAAGAGGAACATGTCCAGGGTTTCCGCGGTGATGCCGAGGTCGGCGCCGAGGACTTCCGCGGCGGCGGCCGACGGCGCGAGCGCGATGAGCTTGCCGCCCGCGTCCTGGACAGCGGCGGCCAGGGCGCGCATCGCGGTCGTCTTCCCGGTCCCGGCCGGCCCGATCCCCGCCGCCAGGACGGTGCTGGCCGCGAAGTGCGCGACCAGCTCCCGCTGCCCCGGATTCAGGACCCGACCAGTCTCGGCCCTCACCCGCTCGATGGCACGGTCCACCTCGGTCGGCTCGATGATCAGCCCACCGGCGGTGCGGGCAGCGGCAAGGAGCTGGTCCTCGGCTTCCAGGACCGCCAGGGAGGTGTACCGGGTATAGCCGTGCACGAAGTACACCGACTCGCCGTCCTTGCGGCGCATCACGTCCGGGGGTTCGTTCAGGTCCGGTGGCGTGATCTGGAGGCTGTCGGCGACGGCGTGCCCGGTGATCGTCACGGCCAAGGCCAGCAGGTCGGTCCCTGTGGGGGCGTGTTCCCTGGCGAGGCGGGTGGCTTCGGCCTGCAGGTGGTAGGTCGTCCACGTCGCCCGCTTGCCCGCCACGTTGGTCAGGCACGCGTCGACCAGGTCGCCGTCTGCCAGCACCTCCTCCGCCAGTCCCGCGAGCACAGCTTGGCGGCCGGTGGGTGTGCGCCACCGCAGCTGCCGAAAGACCTGCGCGCGTGGCCACGATGCGGCGAGGCCCTCGACGGCGTCGGTGACGTCCTGGAGCGTCCACCGCGCGATCCCGCGCCTGGCAAGGTCTTGAGCGACGGCGGGCCACAGGTCCTTCGGCTCGTCGACCACGACCCGCTCGGTCCCGGGGCTCGGGTGCAGCACGGTGACGAGCATCCGTGCGACGGCGTCCTCGCCGCCCAGGACCCGGGCGGCGACTTTGTGCCACTGCGGGAGCCGTTCCCGTAGCCCGACCGGTGCGCCTTTAGCCTGCCGGGTGTCGAGGTTGGCCTGCTGCGCCAACCCGTACGCCACCTTCGTACCCGGCTCATGCCCGTACTTGGCACGGTAGGCGGCTCGGAGAGTCTCGTAGGACTCCTGGATTGCCGCCCGCCGCCGCGAGAACGCATCCCGCAGCGCTTTTGGGATCCCGACGATCTCCCGCACACCCTGCTTACCCCGGCCTCGCGTCTCGGTGTGGAACGCGACCCCGAGACGCTCGACCAGCAGCTGCTCGATCCGCGTGTTGTACCGCTCCGACGCCGCGACCTTCAGGCCGAGCAGGACGCGTCCGTCCAGAGCCCGCCACCCACCATCGATGCCACGGACCTTGGTGGAGACCGCGACATGGGTGTGCAGGTTCGGGTCCCCGGTACGTGAGTCGAGGTGATCGAACGCCACCGCTGTGAGGCCATGGGTATCGATCTGCCGCACACCACCGGCACCGGCCCGGGTGAGCGCGCCCTCGGACTCGATCCACGCCAGGGTGTCCCGCCACGCCTCGGTGTGCGCCTGAGTGATCACCTCACGGGTAGCCGGATCGCCCAGGCCCCACAGGACCGAGATGCTCTTGGACGGCGTGAAGACCAGGTCATACCCGGCCACCGCGCGGCGCGGCTGCTGCCCGCGCTTGGCCAGCCACTGCGCGACGTCGGCGTCGGTCACCGCGCCCGAGTCCTTATCGTTCTTCTCCTGCTGCGCCAGGGTCCGGGCGACGTTCCAGCGGATCAAGTCCCGCTCGATCCCCGCCTCCGGCGGACGATCATGCTCGGCCGCGAACTGCGCGAACGCTGCCTCCAACGCCTGCTTGTACCCGTCGTCAGGGCGGGCCCTGAACTCGGGAAACGCGCGCCCTAGGGCGCCCTCGCGCTCCGCGTCCCGTTTCGACATGCCGCGAGCCAGGGCCTCGACCTCCAGGCGGTCCGCGTCGGGGTGGCGGCCCTTGCCGTACAGGGACTGCATCTGCTTCTCGGCCACCTGCCCCGAGACCCCGAGCTGCTCCAACCCAGAGCCGACCCACTGGCCGGGCGGGTTGCCGTGCTGCATGTAGTACGCCGTCAACGACATGCCCCGCTCACGCGGGACGTCCCCGGACGCGACCTGCTGGGTGAGGTACGTGTACCCGCCACCGGCGCTGAGCACGTGGACCGTCATCATGTCCCCCACCCCTCCCGGCAGGGCTGGAGCGGGTCAACTCAGAGTTGACTCGGGACCGCTCACAGCGTTGTGCATTAGGTGTGTGGCCTTCGTCGGGCGGTCCGCGGGACCCGCTGTCCGCTGGTCTCGCCTGCCCGCCATATCCGCGCAGCCACTGCGTCGTGTCAGCCGTGTGCCGTGCGTCGTCACACCGCCTGTGCGTCGCCGTCGCTGCTCGCCGCTTGTGTCGCTGCTGCCTGGTCGCGCGAAGGTCGCGGGTGTGGACCCCGGGTCTTTTACATGCCAAGAACCCGCCCATCCCCGAGGGGATGGGCGGGCACAGCTACCGAACGAGCCGTGGACTGGATACCCGTGAAATCTGTGGCTGCGCCCCCTGGGCGCACGTCAAGGTGGCCACTCCCGTGGCGGTTTCAGTATTCGTTCGACGCTGGGCGGTTTCGTTCGACTCTTGTGTCCAGCGAGGATAGGAACGCCGTCGTTCAAGTTGGATGGCGATGAACGAGGAGCCAACGAGTGACCATCAACCACGACCAGAATCCCCTCCCGGCCGCGGCGCCGATCGTGTCAAACGTGCCCGGCTCCTTCGCCCGCGGCGTGCTGACGCGAAGGCACCCAGACCTGATCGCGACCGTTCGCCAGCTCGTGCCCTACCCAGCGGCGATCCAGGAGTCGCTCGATCAGCTGCTGGTGACGATCGGCGGCACCATTCCGCCGCTTCCGGCTGGCTCTCACGGCCTGGCGACGTGGCACGAATGGGCGGCCCCGTACCTGGGCCGCGCATGGGTCGATGTTCCGTTCCTGTGGGCCGAGTCCTACTTCTACCGTCTCCTGCTGGAGGCCACCGGCTACTTCGGCTCGGGACCGTGGGCCGGGATCGACCCGTTCGCACCGCAGAAGAACGCGGAGCTCAACACGCCCGATCTCGCCCGCGATCTGAGAGACCTTGACCGTCTCGTTGCGGCCCCAGACCAGGCCAGCCTGTCCACGGCTCTGGCTGCCTCCCTGTGGGGCAACCGTGCCGACCTCGGCTTCCGGATGTCCGACCCGGGCGCACAGGGCAAGGACCAGGTCGACGACCTCGTCGCCGACGACTCGGCAGAGCTGTGGCGCTTTCTGGACGCAGGCGCTCCGGGCAGGGTGCACCTGATCGCGGACAACGCCGGCCGGGAGTTGGTCGCCGATCTCGTCCTGATCGACCGTCTGCTGGCGACCGAACGCGCCGCGATCGTGGCGCTGCACCTCAAGCCTCACCCCTACTACGTCTCCGATGCCACGACCGCCGACCTGCTACAGGTACTACGGCACCTGGCAGCGGCAGGCGACACCGCCAGCGGAATCGCCGCCCGTCTCACGGCCGCAATCAGCGATGGGCGACTCCGGGTGCACGCCCACCCGTTCTGGTGCAGTCCGCTGACATTCCACGAATTGCCGGACGACCTTGCCACCGAGTTGGCCGAGGCGACCGTCGTGATCATCAAGGGCGACCTGAACTACCGCCGCCTGGTC
This sequence comes from Promicromonospora sp. NPDC050249, assembly GCF_040656015.1. NCBI lineage: Bacteria > Bacillati > Actinomycetota > Actinomycetes > Micrococcales > Promicromonosporaceae > Promicromonospora > Promicromonospora sp. NPDC050249. The sequence goes on from NZ_JBFAKY010000009.1 coordinate 179,525, forward strand.
GGCGACGCCCACTGGAGTCCCACCACCTCGTTCCAGTACCTGACGTCCTACTTCCCCGCCCCGCTGGCCGCGCTACGGACCCTCAAGTCCGACGTCGCCGTCGGCGTGGACCCGGATCGCCTGGCACACCTGGGGACCACCGCTCCTGGATGGCGCACCGACGGCACCCACGCCGTCATCCACGTGCGCCCCTGAGCCGCTCCCCCTTCCGCCTGGTTCGGACGTCCTGCGGACGACGCGCTCGTGCCGGGGCGTAAGTCGCCCGTGCGGCTGGAGTGGGTCTACATCGCCAGGATGATGTACGGGCTGTTTGACCTGATCCAACAGCGTCAATTTCCGCTGCACATGACCGTCGCTGCGGTCATCACCGGACCAGAGTTCACCACCGCCGGTTAATCGGCATGAACTATCACACGACGTCCTATCGCCCGGAGCAGCTGCCATGTACGGTCGCGGCGTGGAGCAGGGGCACGAGGCGGTTGCCGCCTTTCTCGACCGCGAGTCCCGACAGGTCTGGGCTCGTCATCGGATCACCGGTGAGCCGGTATTCATCGCTCCAGGCGCTGCAGCGGAAGTCCGCAAGACGGCCCGCGCAGAGTGGACCTGTCTCGTCCCGGAGTGTGAAGAGCTGATCTCGACGCGCGGCGGATCGAAGCGCGACCACTTCTTCCATGTCACGGCTGTCGAACACCCGGGCGGTCCGGAAGGAGTCAACCACCTCGCGTCCAAGGCCATGCTCGCTCAATGGGCGGCTCGGGAGGCGAGCGGTGGCGCCATCGTCGTCGAAGAACAGAGCATCAAGAACATCGAGCTCGAGCTCAACCGCCGTCCCGACGTGCTGGTGACCTGGCCAACGGGTCAACGACTCGCTCTGGAGGTCGAGTACAAACACTTCCCCGCCGAGCTCTGGGCTGCGAAGCAGACCGACCTTGACCGCGAAGGGGTCACAGTCACGTGGCTTGTGGGCCACACGCGCGTGCAGCGGGATCCGAAGTTTGCATCTGCGGTCCGCGTGCCGGCACTTGGGCGAACGCTCGCAGCGGCGGATCGGCATGTGCTTGTCATCAACCCAGTCACTCGCCAGATCGGCACGCTGGCTGGTGATCGGCGGTTTACAACGCGGCTCAAGTGGGATTCCACTGCGTGGTTGCGCGTCGACGAGCTCGATGCCTGCGTTCTGGACCCCCACGAAGGGCTGGTGACACCGACGATGCGGAGAATTGACGCCGCCATAAAGGGAGCCGCCCGTGCTGCCGCAGAAGAAGCTGCTGACGAACGCGCGATCGAGGAAGCACTGGAAGAAGAGGAACATCGGCGGCGTGCCGCTTGGCTCGCGTCGAGAGCACGCCGCTTGGTTCACCGGGTGTGGGGCAATTCCCCTCGCCCGCTGAGGGACTCGAGCGATGACGACTGGGCGATCGAAGCCATCCCGGTCCACTGGCACACCGTGCTGTACGAAGCTCTGATCTACAACAGGCTGGGGCGCGACTTTGCACTCGACGACTGCTGGACTGCGCTCCGAACCGCGTCGATCACCTGGACACACGATGGCGACTACGCCCTTAAGGCTCTGATGTCGTGCCTCGACACGTTCGTCGATGCGGGCCTCGTCATGTCAGTCGGACCCGACCGGTGGCGCGCCTGTGGCCGAATCGACCGGTGGAAGCAGGTCCCTGGCCGCATGCCTCGTGCCTGACGACGGGGAACGGCAGCACCTCGCGAGACTCCCGCGTAGCAAATCAAGCGGTCCCGCTGGGCTCGTGAGACTTCCGACCCAAAGCGCCGCTTTCCCGTTGTAGAAACTCGATCCCCTTGCCCAGCCGCCACACACACCGAAGAATCGAACGCGACAGCAGGCCAGCCAAGGGGGAACCGCCATGAAGGTGACAACGCTCGCGAGCACGTGCGATAAGAACGACTGCCCGACGATCTACGAGACCGACCGAGGCACGATCCTGGTCCAGGGTGAGACGCCGACCGATCATGGTCTGACGATCCCCGCGCACGAAACCCTGGTTGAGATTCCCTTGGACCTGATCCGGAAGGCATTCGGTGACCGGCTTGGCGCCTAAGACCCTGGGAGACCTGTTCGACCAGTTTCAGCGCGAAGCCTTCCGGCTGGAGACTCTCGACGACTACAGCCGATCCGGCAACATCGACGCCTACAAGTTGTTCCTCGACGGCCAGGACAAGCCTGCGGACTACAACCTTGACTGGCTCGACGAGGTACGGACCCACACTGACGCGGGACGGCGCATGTACCGCGTCCATGTTCTTCGCCGGCCGCTGACGCCCTACCTGCGCTTCGAGCTCGGCTGGGGCTATGCCACCAATGCCACGGCTGGTGAGGAGTTCTTCATCCTCGACGTGACCGAGCAGCCCACACCGCTACCTGACCAAGTCGGGGACTTCTGGCTCTTCGATTCGACCACGCCTGCCCGGTTCAACTACAGCGACGGCAAGTTCATCGGGGCCGACGTTCTGCCGGACGAACACGGCCCGGAGTACGTCGCCTACCGTGAGACAGCCTTGGCGCACGCAGTGCCGTTCGCAGACTGGTGGGTGATGTACGGCGAGTGAACCGTTCCGAGTTGGGCGCAGCGCTGCGGGCACTACGACAAGCCTCTGGGACAGAGGCCAAGACCGTGGCCCGTAGCTCTGTCATGTCCGCGAGCAAGCTGAGCAAGATCGAGACCGGCAAGCTCTCCCCCAGCGCGGACGACGTCGACCGGATCCTGACCTCCATCGGTGTTTCCAACGAGGTCAAGGCGGAGTACATGGAGGCCGCTCGTGCGGTGGCCACCGAGGCAACGGCTTGGCGCCTGATCCAGCGTGCTGGTCTACACAAAGCGCAGAAGCAGCTGCAGGCCGTCGAGGCCGATATGGATCTGCTGCGGGTGTTCCAGCCCGCGCTGGTGCCAGGTCTGCTGCAGACGCCGGAGTACATGCGGGCGATCCTGTCTCGGCACGACGACCTCACCGAAGAGACGGTGCGACGCACCATGAGCGCACGGCTTGAGCGCCAGGAGGTCCTCTACGACGAGGACAAGACGCTGCGCTTCGTCATCACCGAACCGGTCCTGCGGTGGTTGATCGTGCCGACGCCGGTCATGGCCGGGCAGCTGGACCGGCTGATCTCCTTGACTCGGCTACCAAATATCGACCTGCGGGTCATGCCGCTGGCTGGTGCTCAGCGGGACATCCCTAACCACGCCTTCGTCATCCGCGACGACCGCTCCGTGAGTGTCGAGACCGTGCATGCGAAGGTCGTGGTGACCGACCCCCGAGACGTCGCCCTCTACGTCGCAAAGTTCGATGGGTTTGCCGAGCACGCGGTGTCTGGCGAGGCCTTGAAGCCATTCCTCGAAGGCATTCGAGACGACCTTGTGCGGCAACGGGAAAGCGGCTAGTACCGAGCCGAAAACGGCCTCAGGATCTTTCTCAGAGCAAGCGCACCTGGGGAGGTCCGACAATGGAAAAGCCACCGGCAGGAACGGCAACGCATCTGATTGCGCTCGACATCGACGGCACGCTGATCGACCGGGACGGCAAGGCGCCGTCTGAGACGGTGCAAGCGCTGGAACTGGTGCGCGCCAGTGGACATCACGTCGTACTGGCGACCGGAAGGTCGCTTGTCGGGCTGCTCGCAGCCGCCCGCAGGCTGGGCCTGACCGAGGGCTGGGCCGTCTGTTCCAACGGAGCCTTGACGGTACGTCTAGACCGAGGGGCATCGTCGGGATACGAAGTGGTGGAGGCCCGCGCCTTCAGCGTGGGAACGGTGATACGCCAGGCGAATCGGCTGTCGCCCGGCATAAACGTCGCAGTTGAGGATGTTGGCTGGGGCTGGCGCGTGAACTGCGAGTTCGGACCTGGACTGCTCAACGGACCGCAGAAACTGACGCCGCTCGAAGAACTCCTGGCCGGACAGGCTTCGCGGGTTGCGCTCCACGCCAACCAGGTCGCCGACCACGCGGATGCGCTATGTCACCTCGGTGCCACCGTGACGCCAGCGGGCCACGACTGGCTCGATGTCACGGCGCCCGGAACAAGCAAGGCGACTGCGCTGGAACATATCCGGTGCCTACTCGGAGTTGCATCCGAGCGCACCGTTGCAGTCGGCGATGGAATGAACGACATCGCAATGCTGGGATGGGCGGCGCGTGGCGTCGCTATGGGACACGCACCCGACACCGTGCGTGAGGCGGCTGGCGAGACCACCGGGACCATCGCGGAGAACGGCGCAGTCCCGATCCTCCTATCGCTGGTCCCAGCCCCGGCGCGCCGGCCTGGCTTGTCACCGCTGGGGGCACAGCTCGCCGCGGCCGTCCACACCGCCGTCGAACGTGCGCCGGGCCCTCTCGTGGTCCGGGTCTGGCACGGTTCCAGTCCCGACCTCGCCGGGTGTGAGGTCCACACGCTCCGATCGGGCCGGTGGGTTCGGCAGGCACCGGTGCCTGCCGGCAAAGCCTCCACCATGCGCGACGTCGAGCGCGCTGCTCGCGAAGCTGGGCTCACCTACCCGCGTGGAGACGAGGGACGACGACGCGCTCACTGGCGCACAACCGCGGCCGGGTCTGAATCAGGACCGGCCGAGTTCGAGCTCCCACTGACCCATGCCTGACAAGCATCTCTCGATCAGAGGAGCCACACAGTCAGCGTGTTGCACACTGCCAACAGGCCGGGGATGATCGCTATGCACAAAGAAGTTCGTAAAGCAGTCGATGAGGCACGACGCGCCGGCTTCACCGTGCGCGAGCTGAGCGGCCACACTTGGGGCCATATCGAGTGCTCGTGCGGAGCACACGTCAAAGTTTTCTCCACCGGCCGCAACCCCGAGAATGGCGCGCGCTTGATCCGCAAGTTCGTCGAACAGCACAGGAAGCACGTGTGATGACCGAATTTGAGTTCTCTCTCGTTCTGGATTGCGATCCGGACGACGTCCAGACCGAGGCCATTGCGGGCAACGTGCCGTCCGTTACGGGCCTGGAGGGCGGCGGACCGGTCTCGCTGGCGCACGTCGCCGTCGATGCAGCCGACTTCGCGACAGCAGTCACCTCGACCGTGCAGCAGATCGAGGCGTTCGGCGTGTTCGTCGTGGGACTGCAGACCGACGACCTGATCTCGATCAAGGAGATCGCCACGCGCACGGGTCGCACCCGGGAGTCTGTGCGCCTGCTGGCGGCCGGGAAGCGTGGCCCAGGAGGGTTCCCATCCCCCGTCTCCCCTGAGCCATGGGCTCTGTACTCCTGGACCGAGGTTGGAGGTTGGTTCTCCGAACGGTTCCCAGAGCAGGACTTCGACCTGGACCGGCAGGCCACCGCAGCCGATCACTTCTTGCGTGGAAGGCACATCACACGCGCGGAGCCCAACGCGGATGCCTGGGCTCAACTCCTGTCCATCTGAACGCGACGAGGCCGAGCACGGATCAACCGACTTCCTGGAGCCCACCATCGAGACGATTGCCCCCGACCTCTGGCTGACTCACGACGACGTCGGCCTCGGCCCTCTCCGCGCCAACCTGGCCGAGACCTACTGGCGCTGGGAGAACTCCCTGCCCGTCATGGCCGGCTACGCCCGCCAGACCCCGGAGTCCCTCAGCGAGCGCACCGCTGGCCTGGAAGCCCAGCTCGAAGGCAGCGCCGACCAGACCCGCTTCACGATCTACCGCCACCACAACGACACCTGGACACCGGTCGGGATGACGTCCCTGCTCATCGACGACCGCTACCGCACCGGCGAGTTCTTCATCTACATCGGAGAGCCCGACCACCGCGGGCACGGCACCGGCACCATCGCAACCACGATGGTCCTGGACTGGGCCTTCCACGTCACCGCGCTGCGCTGCGTCTACCTCGAAGTCCTGGCCAACAACACCGCCGCCATCCACGCCTATGAGAAGGCTGGCTTCCGCACCGTCGGTACCCGACGACGCACCGGCTCCTGGCTCGGCCAACCCGCCGACGAAGTCATCATGGACGCCATCCCCGAGGAGTACGCCGGGCCACGGCTCGTCGAAGCCGCCGTCATCGGCATACCGCGGTCCCGTGTATGACGAGCCCTGCTCGGTCCGCTCTGAATGTAATCCTGCCGACGTTTGGACTGCGGGTCCGTTGGGATGACCTGGAACTGCGACTGCCCGACGATGCCGAGCTGCTCGCTCTTGCCAACCTCGCAGCCGACGGCGTGCACGACCTCGACGTCGTGCCGTACTCCTGGCCCTGGACCCGTGGCACCAGCGACGAGGTCAAGCGGAATGTGCTCGCACACCAATGGAGAAACCGAGGCCGGACCGCGGCCGATGACTGGGTGCTGTCGCTGGCTGTGTTCAGCAGCGGCGAGATCGTCGGAGAACAGCAGGTCTCCGCCAAGGACTACCCGGTCACTCGTTCCGGAGACACCGGATCCTGGCTCGGGCGTCGACATCATGGCCAGGGCATCGGCACCCGGATGCGACTCATGGTGCTGCACCTCGCCTTCGAAGGGCTCGACGCGGCAGAGATGGTCAGCGAGGCGCACGACGACAATCCCGCCTCGAACGCTGTGTCCCGCCGTCTCGGGTACACGGCAAATGGGACGCGGGCCACCGCCAGAGAAGGACGCTCGGTCATCGAGAACAGTTACCGCATGACCCGAGAGCAATGGGACGCCCGCCCGGACGATCTGCGTACCGAGATCACGCTCGAAGGTGTCTCGCCGATCCGGCAACTATTCGGGATCGATGGACCGAAGCAATCGACTCACAGGGGGAACGCATGACACAGGCCGATACGAGGACCGCCCGTCAGGCCGAAGCGGAGTCAAGCTCCGAAGCCTTACGCGAGCGGATGATTGCTGAGCTCATCGAGTCCGGGGTTCTCACGGACCCAGGGATCGAGGCCGCGTTCCGTGCCGTTCCACGCGAGGTGTTCGCGCCAGCCGGCACTCCAGCCGAGCTGCTGTACGCGATCCACGACGCCCTGCGGACGCGGTTCGCGGACGACGGCAGGGCCCTGTCCACGCTGTCCGCACCAGTGATGCACGCGGGCAACTTGGCCCAAGCCCAGGTCCGGTCAGGTCAGCGAGTGCTGGAGATCGGGTCCGGCGGCCCGAATGCCGCCATGCTTGCCCACCTCGCTGGACCGACCGGCACGGTAGTCAGCGTCGACATCGACGAAGGAGTGACCGCCCGCACCCGCGCAGGCCTCGAACAAGTCGGCCTGGCCGACCGCGTCGAGGTGGTCACGGCCGATGCCGCCGAGCATCTTGGTCGCGGTGTGTTCGACCGGATCATGGTCACCGCCTCTCCCTGGTCCCTGCCCCCGACCTGGGTCGAGCAGCTCGCACCCGACGGGGTCCTGGTCGTCCCGCTCCAGATCGCTCCAGGGCTGCAACGCATCATCGGGTTCCGCAAGCAGGACGGGCGACTGATCTCAGAGTCGACCGTGCCAGGCGGCTTTGTCCCGCTGCAGGGCATGGGGTTGTTCGACCCGCCGTCGATCCTGCTGACAGGCCCATCTGGCAAGCCGGTCACGTTCAAGTTCACCGACGAGATCCCCAAGTCGTTCGGGGTATCGGACCGTGTCCTGGCCTCCGACCCAGTCGAGGCATGGTCCGGCGTGATCTACAAGAACCGCACCATCTGGCTCGACCTGCTCACCTACATCCTGGTCCAGCCAGGCGCCTGCGCGATGGAAACCGAGGACCCCGCAGACCGCGGCTCGGACATGTCGTTCTACCCGGCCCTCGTCGACGGGGCATCGTTCGCAGCCTTGCACCGCCGCCCCGCCACAGAGACCACGCTCGAGGTCGGCGCGATCGGGAAAGGTCCCGACGCGGCCCACCTCACCCGGCGACTCGCGGACATGATCGCCCACTACGGAGCCCACCACCGCGGCGCCGAACCGCACTTCCAGTGGTGGCCAGTCGGTACCAAGCCAGACGACGATGTCTCATCGTCAGTAGCGGTCCTGCCACGCTCACACGGCACGCTCACGATCAGGTGGCCCGTGGCAGGGCCCCAGTGACGCGCCGAGCATCCGCGGGCGGGTGACCATCACTCGTGCAGTCTCAGCTCGCGGTGCTGCGCGGATACTCCTCGAAGACGGCCCACGGTGGCGCCGCGAGGTCCAACGACCTGACCGACTACCTCACGTTTCGCATCGACCCTTGCCACGGCGGCAAGGCTCCCCATGATCGATCTCAAACCTCGGCCGGGCCGCCTCGCCGATAGCCTCTACCAGCACGAACTCACCATCGACCTCAGGAGCAGCAGACGACCATGACCCGCCTCGCCCAGTCCGTCCAGACCGCCACCACGCTGCTGCGCGGAGCGGACCTGGCCGACTATCAGGCGGTCACCGACCTGCTCACCGAGACCACGGCCCGCCGCACGATGGACCTGTCGGACCTCTCGCCGACCGAGCAGGCCGAGTTGATCGCGGTCCGCACCCAGCAGCTCCAGCCGTCCACGGCCGCGCTTGCCGAGCGCGTCGCCAAGGCCGCTGCCGAGGACCGGAAGTTCATCGCGAAGTTCGGCATCGACCCGACCGGCTCCGAGGTCCATCTCGGTCACGCCGTGCCGATGATGCTGCTGTCCCGCTTCCAGCGGATGGGGCACCAGGTCGTCTTCATCGTCGGCGACGTCACCGCGAAGATCGGTGACCCCTCGGGGCGATCCGGCGAGCGTCCCGCGCTGACCGACGAGGACATCGCCCGCAACCTGACGACCTACAAGGATCAGGTCACCCCGTTCTTCGACTTCTCTCACGCCCAGTTCCGCTACAACGGCGACTGGCTGCGCGACGTGAGGCTTCCACAGATCATCGAGATCCTCGCGAAGATCCCGGTCTCGATGCCGCTGCAGCGCGAGGACTTCCGCAAGCGGCTCGAGGCTGGCCAGGGGCTGTCGATGGCCGAGCTGATCTACTCCGTCGTCATGGCCTTGGACTCGGTCGAGATCAACAGTGACGTGGAGATCGGCGGGATCGACCAGTTCCTCAACATGCAGATGGGCCGCAAGGTCATGGAGATCAGCGGCCAGACTCCCGAGATCGTCGCGGCGACCTCGCTCATCGAGGGCACCGACGGCACAGGGGCGAAGATGTCCAAGTCGCTGGGCAATTACGTGCCTGTCGCGGCCCCGGCCGGCGAGATCTTCGGCAAGCTCATGTCGGTGCCGGACCGGCTTGTCGAGCCGTACTTCCGCGCACTGTCGGAGTGGACCGATACCGAGCTCGCCGTCGTCACCGAGCGGCTCGAGGCCGGCACCCTGCACCCGATGGACCTAAAGAAGATCCTTGCGGGCGAGGTCACCGCTGCGATCCACGGCGTGGACGCCGCGATGAAGGCCCGCGAGGAGTTCGCCGCCCGGTTCTCGAAGCGCACCTTCAGCGACGTCTCCGACCTCCCGGTCGTGGCTGACCTTGACCTCCCGGTCATCGAGGCCGTGAAGAGCCTCGGTTTCGCGAAGTCGAACGGCGATGTCCGTCGCGTCGCAGAGCAGAACGGTCTGCGGATCGTCGTCGAGACCGATGGTGGGCAAGAGCAGACGACACTGACCCTGGACGATGCCCTCGGGAGTCTGGCGACGGTGCTCGCGGGGATCGACACGGCGGCTGGCGAGGTCTTCCTCAAGGTCGGACGCAAGCTGGCCAAGATCGCCGGCTGATTCCATGGTTGGCGGTGCCGAGGGGAAGTTTCGGGCCGTCATCTTCGATTTTTTCGGAACTCTGGTCGCAGCGCCGACCGCCGCCGACCGTTCCTCGGCGGCAGCCGTTCTCGCGGCTGCCGCCGAGCGACCTGGCGCACAATCCGCAAGAACGAACACGCGCGAGGTTCTCCGCCTGGCTCGGCAAAGACCTGGATTGGGCACGACATCGAGCCGGTGGAGTTAGCCTCCGGAGACGACGGTGTCGGCCAGCCACCAGCGGGTGCCGCCGGCGGTGTCTTCGATGACGATTCCCTTTTCCGTCAGTGCGTCGCGGATCTGGTCGGCACCAGCGAAGTCACGTGCCTTTCGGAGCTCTGTGCGACGCGCGAGCGCGGCCTCGATCTCGGAGTCGTCGACGGTGCGTGTCGCCAGGTCGAAGGTGTCGAACACGTCGTTCACCCGTTGAAGAAGCCGCTCGGCAGACGGTCCCGGCCGATGGGAACTGCGGTTCTGCTCACGGACGTACTCGAAGAGCGCAGCCAGGGCCGCCGATGTGTCGAGGTCATCGTCAAGACGTTCGATCATGGTCGCCCAGGTGGCCTCCGCGGCGTCGATCGCGGCGGTCGGTTCCTCGATGGAACGGTCGATCTGACGGGCCAGGTTCTCCACCCTGCGGCGCGCACCGCGTGCCTGCTCCAGAACGGTCGCCGAGAGCTCCATCGAAGAGCGATAGTGCTGGGACAGGAACGCGTACCGCAGCGTCCGGTAGTCACCCATCGCAAGTGCGTCATGGACGGTGAGGAAGTTGCCCGAGCTCTTGGACATCTTCGCGCCGTCGACCCGCAGCAGACCTGTGTGTACCCAGTGGCGTACGAGCGGTTCCTTGCCCGAGGCCGCTTCCATCTGAGCGATCTCCGCCTCGTGGTGCGGAAAGATCAGGTCGACCGCGCCGCCGTGCAGATCGTACTGAGGACCGAACAGGGCTTCGGTGATGGCGGTGTCCTCGATATGCCAGCCGGGACGCCCTGGGCCAAGCGGCGTGTCCCAGAAGGGCTCGCCAGGCTTGCGCGCCTTCCAAAGTGCGAAGTCTCCACGGTTGCGCTTGGCGTCGTTCTCGTCGATCCGAGCGACGGAGTCTTCCTCAGTGACCTCGGTCCGTCGGGACAGCTTTCCGTAGCCGGAGAATGTCGACAGGTCGAAGTACCACCCATCGTCCAGTTGGTAGGCATGACCGCGCTCAATGAGCGCATGGACCTGAGCGACGATCTCATCGATGTGATCGAGGGCGCGAGCGTAGACGTCCACGCTCGTGTTCCCGAGCGCAGCCATGTCCTGCCGGTAAGCGTCCTCGAACTCAGCCGCAAGGTCACGCGGATCGCGGCCCGACTCGGCGGCTCGTCGGATGATCTTGTCGTCGATATCGGTGATGTTCTGCGCATACGTCACTTCAAAGCCGCGCGCCCGAAGGTAGCGGGCAAGGAAGTCGAACTGGGTATATGTCTTCGCATGCCCAACATGCGCCAGGTCGTACACCGTGGGTCCACAGACGAACATCCGCACGACACCCGGCGTCATCGGCTCAAGCGGCTCGACGCGCCTTGTCAGAGTGTTGTACAGAGCGATCGCCATGCGTTGTCTCCAAATCTTGTGGGTTCGTTACGGCGAGCGTTCGAGCCGCTCGACGTCACACGTCGAAGGCGCGCACCCCTCGCTGCTGGCAGCCTTCCAGAACCGCGGCCTGTGGTCTTCATGGAATGGTGAACTGGGGCGTCCGTGCACACCGGTGGCACTGGAAGCGCTCTACAGGTCGTGCGCGCCCGAGAACACGTCGTAGGCCCAGCGAGGTCTATCGGACCATGCGAATCAAAACGAAGTTGAGGTCATCGGCGAACCGGGCGCCGTCCGGCGCGAAGCCGTGCTTCTCGTAGAACCTTCGCGCACGTGGGTTAGCGTCGGCGACCCAAAGTTCGGCGGGCACCGTGGGTGGTAGGACGGTCTCAAGCAATAGCGCGCCGACCCCGGTCCCTTGACGCTCGCCGAGCACGTAGAGCGCCCATAGCTCCTCGGATCGGACTGGTGACGGGACGCTCTTCTTCCTCCGCGTGGGGCCAGCCTTGGCGAAGCCCACCACCTGTTCGCCGACGACAGCGACCGCGAGATTCCCCGGACCGTCGGACAGCCGCGCGTGCCACCGCTGCGCGCGTCGCTCGACCGTGTCGCTCTCCCAGTGCTCGGCCGGGAGCAACTCGGAGTACGTCTGCACCCAGGAGGTGTGGTGCACGACGGCGATCGCCTCGGCGTCGTCGAGGACCGCGGGTCGCACCAGGGGCTCGCTCATCGGCTCACGATGGCACCCGATTGCCCGTGCCCGCGAGGCTTTTCGGGAGCATCCGCCGACGAATTGGTGTGCGGCCCCTGACCAGCACGTACGTCTTGCACACCCGCAGGTGTGCGGCCGGGTGTGCGCTCCACGGTGTGCGGAAAGCGTGCGGCCGATCGGCACAGTCGCTTTCATGAACCAGAAGCCGCGCGCTCCCCTGACGATCCCGCTCTGCCCTGCGACCCGGGCACTCCGCACGGCCCACGGTCACCGGCCTCCGCAACCAATTTGCACGAGTTGGGGGACATCAACGACGCGTGCACCAACCTGCGCAAACGTCATCTCCCCCGGTCGTCGGAGCCGCAGAATTCGCGCTCGGGTGGACGTCACGGGGTACCTCGACAGGTACAGGCGTATGTCACGGTGCACGACATGAACGCCACCGATCTCACGAAGCCGACGGTCCCACCAGATCGACCAGCTGGGCCACGGGAATTCGCTTCGCCGGAAGGCCTACGTCAGCTCCTGCTTCGGCTGCGTGATGCAGGTCCGGACGCCTGGGCCACCGACCCGGAGGCCGAGGCTCTGCTCGTCCACTGCGCCCGCCGGTTCGGTGCGCTGGCCCGTCGCTACCGACAGACCTCGCATGACGCAGCCGTGGCCGCATTCGAGGTGCTGCGCGCCCCCGCGACAGTGCGTGCCATCGACCCGTGGGCGGTGGTGACCAGAGCGGTGGAGCTGACCGTACAGGCGAACGAACGCGCAGACGCTCTGCTGTGCTCCACCGGCAAGGCTCGGCGCCTGATGTCCGGCGGGCACCATGACGTGGTCCGGTTCGGCGAACGTGACGACGGCGACCGCTCATGGACGGACTACCTCGACACGGTCACTGCTGTTGGACGTCGATCGCCCGATGACTCATCTACCCGCACGAGGTCGGTGAACGGTGTTGCTCCCGGGGAGGTTCCGGTGGCCGTGGCGAACATCGTCGAGTTGCTCGTCGCGCTCGGCTGGCCCCGCTCCGTCGCCACCAACGGCCTGGACTACATCTGCTCCCGTCTGGCCGAGGCCGGCAACCCTGCCACCGCGTTCGAGTACCTACGTCGCGACCTGACGCCGCTGACCCTGCTCGACATTCCGCACCGCTCGTGGACGGCCCTGTGCCGCGTCGTCCTGGGACCAGACGACGGTCTCGGGCACGTCACCGGTCTCCTTCGCCGTGTCCTCTCCGGTGAACCGATCTCGGCTCTGCTGACGAATCAGCGGCTCGTGAGCCAAATCGTCCGTTCAGCGCCTCCAGGACAAGGGGCCGCGGTCCCTGCAGCAGGTCAACCGATCACGACGAGGAAGGTGCGTAATGCCTGACGAAACCAGCACCCCGGCAGGGGCTCTCACTGTGGCTGTCGACTCGATCGTCGTCGGTGCCCGGCACCGCAAAGACGCCGGCGATCTGGATGCGTTGGCCGCGTCGATCGACCAGCTCGGGCTGCTGCAGCCCGTGACCGTCACGCCAGACCGCGTGCTGGTGTGCGGGTGGCGGCGTCTGGAAGCCGTCAAGCGCCTCGGCTGGAAGTCGATCAAGGTCTGGGTGCGTTCCGGGATCTCCGACCCGGTCACAGCTCTGCTGGCCGAACGCGACGAGAACACTCAACGCAAGGACTACACCCCGTTGGAGAGGGAAGCCCTCTACCGCGAGATCAAGGAGCTGCTCCGCGAAGACGCCGCACGCCGTCAAGCCGAGACCCGGTTCGGAGGTGCGCGGCGCAACGAGAACAAGAAGACCAGCAAGATCGACGCCGCTGGTGGAGTCCACCGGACCTCACCAGTAGGAGCCGACAGCCCGATGGAGTTCGCGCAGGAGCACTCTGGGCAGGGCAAGGTCCGGGAGCAGGCGGCGTTGATCGTCGCCGGCCGCAAGTCACAGAACACTCTCGAACGCCTCAGCATGCTCGTCGACCTCGCCCGCGACATGACCCTGCCCGGAAATTTCCGCAGCCTTGCCGCTGAGGCTCTGGCTCGGATCCAGCACGGGCAACCGGTCTACCCCGAGTACGAGGCCGTCCGCGCCGCCCTCGCCGCCACCGATCCCGACCAACAGACCATCGAACCCGTGACCGCCGCCGACGTACAGGAACTCTTGGCTACGGTCAGAGAGCACGAAAATCCTGCTCACCCCGACATCAACAGCAAGGACAAGGCCAAGGGGCAGGCGAACGCCCACCGGGTCGACAGTCGGAGCACAGCCCCGGCCACACTGCGCCAGTGGGCCTCGATCTGGCTGGGCCTCAAGGGCTGGACCACTCACTTCGACCCAACGGTCATCGCCGCAAACGCCTCCGAGGCAGACTGGTCCACTTTCCGCAAGGTGCTCGCGGAGACGAACGACTTCGCCCAGCGCGCGCACGCTGTACGCAACGCCACCGAACAGCCGCACCCCGGTGGTTGAGCCCAGACCCTATTGGACGCCACCAGCTATCTGCTGGACCTCCTCGCTTGATCACGGCATTACACGCCGCGGAAGCCCCGGCAGTGGCGCAACCGGCGAGTCCCAAACGTTGCGAGACGCGCTGGCCGAGCCCCTTGCTGGTTAGTTATCACAGCTCTGCACCAGAACTGGTCAGGTATCGCGGCTCGGGGCGCTCTCACCGGCGATCACGCGAGGCGTTCGTTTACCCCGTAGCCACCGGCCTGCTTCTCAGGAGGGTTGTATGGAAGCTGAACCTTGAGACCTCTCGGGTCCACGCCTGATATGGCCCGACGTTCACCGGCGCCCCTCTAAGCACACCTGCGCGCACCACGAGACTGATGTCTTCCCACCGCTCGCAGGACTGGCAGCAGTCGTGGGACCTGTCTTCGTGCTCAGCATCCGCATGCATCCCGGACAACACAGCAAGCACCTGCTTTAGTTCGGCATCGGCCGAGGCAACGTCCAGGTGACGAAAGAACTCGGCCGCCTGGTCCGGCGCGCCGACCAGCAGTGCCATCAGAAGCGATGCCTCCTTGTACGGGCCGTCGGCCTCAGCAAAGTTGAGGCGATCTTCACGTTGCCGACCTAACCGGAGTAACTGATACAGGTTGAGCAGCCGCTTAACTGCCCGTGGCGTCGGAAGAGCGTGCGTGAGCGCCGCGAGGTAGTGAACTTCGTGAGCGCCCAAATCGAGAGTCCGCGACTGCTTCGCAAGCTCTGCGAGCGTCTGCTCCGCGGGGGCGCCGATCTCCTCGGCGGCTGCAGAAGCCAGATCAACGGTTGCCGCCGTCCCGCCCAAGACGTCATCCACTGCAGGCACCTCAGACGGCTCACTCTTAGCCAGCACTCCAGAATCGACCCCGTCGTCGTCCCACGGATCTTTGTCACGGATCTCCTCCGTGATGATCTTTTGTGCCATCGCCACTTCCAGCAGGAAGGCGCGACCTGCGGAAGCCTGCATGCGAGGGATTGTGAAAGGGATCTGGAAGATCTTGTCAAGGTAGTCCAACGGGTTGCCGACACGGCTATTCAGGTGAGTAAGAACCTCCCCATCTGGAAAGGTGACTCCTGTGTGGTGCTCAAGCGACTTGCGTAACCATCTGGGGTCAACACTGACGACCACGATAAACAGACTTGTGGACTGCAACAGCGCGACAGCTTCGAGGACGTCGACAACACGCGCGGGCGGGCATCGATCTAGATCATCCACGTGCAAAATAACCCGATCCACGTGTAAGTCTGGTTCCTTGTCGGGCAGGTGTTCCGCGAGCTCTTCTTCAGTGAGCCTCTCCGCGTGTTTCCGAGCCGCCTCGACAGCATCCGCTAGCGCCTCGATCTCATCCTGGACGACGCCGATAACGCCCCGGTGTTGGCCGAGCGATGTCTCAGCCTGGGCCAGCACACTCCCGAGGCGGGCCAAAGCATCCTCAGCACGAGCGTCCTCATACGCAGCTTGGCTGGCTTTCAGTTCTTGCACGACAGTAGACCGTACGAACGCAAGGACGGGGGTAGCCGCTCCGCTTGCACTCTTTACGCCTGCGAGCACTCGACGACGCGCCACAATGATGGCCGTCCACAGCACCGACGCAAAAACTCCCGCCGAACTCGTGGCGATAGCGGTCCACCACGTGGACGCACGGTCCAAGACAGTAGCCATTACATCCGGTGCGGCGATTTGTGCGACTACAACCGCCAATGCCAATGCAATGCCCACAGCAGCGGGTAAGACAACAGTCGCACGCCCCTGCACAACAGCCCACGGAAGGTACACCAGTGCCCATGCATTCGCGAGAATATCCGAGACCGCTGTTCTTGTGGTTCTTCCTTCAGCAGAGCCACCGAGGGCTCCCGACAGATTCACTCGATCGCGCAGAACCTTGAGGCGTGCGCTCCGTCGCTTCGCCTGCACACGACGGTTTTCGATCGCTTGAGGGTCTCCGACACTAATGCCGTCTTGCGGCTCACGCAGTCGTTCGCGGGAGCCCTCAGCAGGCCGTTGCAATGCACGAAATACCTGAGTCATCATGCCGACGAGAACTGACTGCTCCCCGTGATAGTGCCAGGCGTTGAACGTAACAACCCGAGCCTTACGAACGAAATGCGCTCTATCCGCGATCCCCAAGAGGCCGACTTGCCCTGCAAGCTGCGCCATAAAGCTGGATTTTCCGCTGCCCCAGTCCGCAAGCAAGGCTATAGCGAGTGGCGGCTCAGTCGACCTTGCGGCAACCACCCTCGCCAAAGCGTCGACGTGAGGGGCAAATCCAATTTGATCTTTCGGCGAAGCAGCATCGCTCACCGTCGAAGCATGAAAAGACTGCGCATCCATAGACCCGTCGACGCGGGGCCCGCTCTCCAGACTATGCGCCTGCCCGTCGAACCCAAAGTATCTCACCGCTCCAAGTTCGATCACGATCCGCGACGCGAATTTAGCAAAGCTGCCACTTCCTCGAAAGAGTGGTCTCGTCCCAATCAACAGGCGGATGTCGACAGCCGTAGTTGGGGCCGTAACGAGGGGGATCAATACCTGGCTGACGAGAGCCCCAGGATCGGGTGACTCATCCAGGTTGTCCACAACCAGGAGACACGCTCGGGCACTGTCACGCAGCGAGAAGAACACCACGGATTCGAGCTCTGCCGCTCTATTGATTGGGACGTCTGATACTGCCCGACCAATCAGCCGAGCAACTTCCAGCGGCGACTTGCCGCCCGCATCGACCATAACGGAGATCGGTCCGCGCCCAACCGATCTCGGGTCATCGTCTGGCGGCTGGACGGCCAGCTCGTCCGTAGCGGCAATCACACGATGAAGAAGAGAAGTCTTGCCTACACCGGCGCCGCCAGTGAGAATTAATACTGGAGGCTCACCTGATTGCGCGAGCCATCGATCAATTCGCGCGAAGGCTCCTTCGGAATCGTAGAGTTCACCGGAGTCGAGGACGTTTGCGTCGGGTATCGCCACGCGCTGCTGCGACGCAGGCAACTCCTTGAACCAAGGGTGCCATTGTGGTGCGAGTTGCGCGCGGGGCCGTAGGTGGTCTCCATCGTCAATGAGTCGCTTCATGCGCGATCGGTACTTAAGCCACTCGCCGACTTCCCCACCAGCCACCGTGGCCAGACCTTGCAGCACGGCCCTATTCACAATTTTCTTAGGGCTTCCCGCCTCACTGACATCTTGCTCGTCGAGCCCTATTTCGGCACTAATCTCGGCAGGGCTCTTTCCTGAACTATCCCGTAGTTTTAGTACCCATGCGGCGAGTTCGATAGATGGCCTAGAGAGTTCTTCACGCTCGGCGTGCTCGGTCACACGGGCATCCCCTTCGAGCCCTCATCGGTGCACTGGTCATGAGCGTTCAGGATGGCACAGGATCACCGCCAGTGGATTGCTTCCGCAGACTTAACACTGGGTGAATTGGAGAATCCGCTGCCGTCCTGGCCGGACCAAGACGTGCCTGCTACGCCGACACCAGGGCCGGCGGCTATCCCGAAGACCCCGGGCACGTCGAGATCCTGAGCATGCTCGCCGACGTCAACACATTCTTCGTGTTCTACCCCCGAGGCCGAGGAGGTGGAATGGTCGATCTCGGTCCACACTCGCCCGGGACGTTCCGGCTAGGAGATCAGGAATCACGACGCCGCCACGGGCGTGCAGGCAACGACCACCGAGGCCGGACCACGCCACGATCACCAGACATGTCCTGGAGTGGATCAGGCACCGCTAACCGCTTCGGAAACAGGCATAGAGTGCGACTCAAGTGAGTTTCGCTGGGTCCGGTGTGACCGCGATCTCGCGTGCCTCGGCATCCAACATCGTTCGATCCGTCCGAGCCGTGGACCGTGGGCGCTTTCCTGGCATCTCCTACACACCTCTCTTCTAGAGCCGGGGCCTTGAGAGGAGCCACTATGTTTCGCGATAGCGTCGCCACTTCCACCTGCCGCCTGGTACCACTAGCTGAGGCCGCCGCCCACTTCCACGTGTCGGTCAAGACGCTGCGTCGCCGCATCGCCGATGGCACCATCACCGGATACCGCGTCGGCCGTCTCATCCGGGTAGACCTCAACGAACTGACCCAACGCCTCGTGGTCACGATCCCCTCAGCGCACTCCGCGTGAGCGCTCGCTGGCCAACCAGCGTCGAAAGGCTGGAACCGCAGCGATGCAGGCCCAGCCTTTCATGCGTTACGCCGTCCCGTGCTCCGGCGTCTTCGCACGCTCCTTCTCCCGCCGGATTTCCTGCCCCGCCGTCACACTCATCCGCGCGGCGAGCTCGATATCCCGCGCCATCGTCGCCTTCTGGTACCGAAGCACCACCGTCACGTCGGAGTGCCCACCACGACGCATGAGCTCGGCCAGGGTCGCCCCCTCCTGCGCGATCCGGGTCAGCCCCGTGTGCCTCAGGTCGTGGAACCGGTAGCCGTCCGGAAGTCCCGCCACCGCGCTCCGAGCAGCCGCCCAGATGCCATTCCACCGCGACGCCGACAGGTACTGGTTACCCCGCGCTCCACCCGGAACAATCGGCGCCGTCCGACCCCGCCCCACGTTCTGGTCGAGGTGTTCGCGCAGCCGCTCGATCATGAGCGGCGGGACCGACATCGACCGGAGGCCGCTGTCCGACTTCGGGTCAGTGAGCTTGCCCGTGCTCCCGTTCTTCTGCCGCCGCACGTACAAGATCGCGGCGGTCCGGTCGCCGTTCCAGACGATGTCGTGCCGCTGCAGCCCCAGCACCTCCCCGCGCCGCAGCTGGCACCACGCCGCGAACAGCACGGCGATCCGCCAGGGCTGCGGCACGGCCTCGTAGAGCGCGTCGACCTGAGTCGGCGTAGCCACGTCGTCCTCGGGCGTATGCGCGTCGTCGTGCCGCACGGACTTCCGGGTCGGTGTCGGCACGTCCGGCATCTTCGCGAGCAGCCCGTCGCGCACCGCCGCCCGGAGGATCATCTTCAGTACGTCGACGGCGTCGCCCGCGATGCCGTTGTGCTTGGCGTCCTCCTTGAGCACCGAGGGCATGGCGACGAGCTTGATCACGAGGGCACGTACCCGCCCGGTGTCGATCTCGCGGACCTTCAGGTCCCCGAGCGGCGTCAGGAGGTAGTTGCGCACCCGCCCTCGGTACGCAATCACCGTCCCTGGCCGGCGCAGCTTGCCACCTTTGCCGGGCTCGGTCGCGATGCGTTCCAGCCACCGCTCGGCGTACTCGCGGAACGTCACGTCCCGTGCGGCTGCAGCCTCGGCGGCCACCCGACGCCGTCGGACAGCCTCGCCCGGCGGGAGCCACTCCCCTCGACTGATCGCCGCGTGCACCCCGTTGAGCCACTCGCGAGCGTCGCCCTTGGTGAGGAACGTCAGCGGCTTGTCGTCCTTGGTCCGCGCCGAGTAGACCTTGTCGTCCGGACCCACATAACGTGCCTGCCAGCGCTTCGAGGGCAGCTTGCGCAGCCTGCCCCATGCCTCTCGCTTTTGCGGCCGTACCTCGGTCTTTGTGCCCATCGTCGGTTCCTTCCTGGTCGTGTCGGCGTGCCTCCTGCGTGCCTCTCGGGGAGGCAATTCGGGGCTCCTCACGTCCATAGGTGTCCACGACACCCCAGGACACAAAGAGGCCCGGATCCGCGGAATTCCGCGGATCCGGGGCGCGGTACAAGCCCACCCCCCCAGGGGGGGCCAGCAAAACACAAAAAGTTGTGAAAATTGCGAT